>JASFIY010000270.1:0-4372 GCA_050122415.1 Desulfobacteraceae bacterium | reverse complement strand
GCTACAACGAGTTCGAGTTTTGGTACCCCTACTACCGCCTCAAGGAGGCCGGTGCCTCGGTGACGGTGGTGGGCTCGGGCAGCGCCCGGGTCTACAGCAGCAAAAACGGCTTGCCGGTGACGGCGGATACCGCGGCGGAAAGCATCGCCGCGGCAGAATACGACGGCGTCATCATTCCCGGCGGCTATGCCCCCGACATCATGCGTCGGCACGCGGCCATGGTCGGGCTGATCAAAACCTGCGCTGAAGCCGGCAAGCTGGTGGCGGCCATCTGTCACGCCGGCTGGATGCTGGCCTCGGCCGAAGTCGTTGCGGGGCGCACGGTGACCTCGTTTTTCTCAATCCGCGACGACTTGGTGCATGCCGGCGCGCACTGGGTGGATCAGGAGGTCGTGGTGGACGGCAACCTCGTCACCAGTCGCACCCCTGAGGACCTGCCAGCCTTCATGCGGGCGGTCATCAAGGCCCTGAAGTAGGCCGCTTCAGGGTTCTTCGCAGGCGTTTAGAAACCCAGATAGGCCTCCCGCACCCTCGGGTTTTCCTCCATCTCGCGGCCGGTGCCCTCCTGGACGATGCGGCCGTTTTCGATCACGTAGCAGTAGTCGGCGATTTTGAGGGTCTGGTTGACGTTCTGCTCCACCAGGAAGATGGTGAGCCCCTGGCTGTGGAGCTCCTGGATGACGCCGAACATCTCCTGAACCAGGATCGGCGCCAGGCCCAGGCTGGGCTCGTCGAACATGATCAGCCGCGGGCTTTGCATCAGCCCCCGCCCGATGGCGACCATCTGCTGCTCGCCGCCCGAGAGGGTCTCCGCGGCCTGGTTGCGCCGCTCGGCAAGCCGGGGGAAAAGGGCGTAAACCCGCTCGAGGTTGCGCTGGCGGTTTTCCTTGGCCCGGCCGAGATAGGAGCCGACGATCAAATTTTCCTCGACGTTCATCTTGGGAAACAGCTGCCGGCCCTCGGGCACCAGGGTGATGCCGAGGTTGGCGGTTTCATGCACCGGCAGCTCGCTGATGGTGCGGCCCTCGTAGATGATCCGGCCTTCGGCGGGGGTCAACAGACCACAGATGGCCTTCAGCGTTGTGGTCTTGCCGGCCCCATTGGCGCCCAAAAGGGCCACCAGCTGTCCGGACTGGACGCTGAAGGAAACCTCCCACAGGGCCTGGGTGTCGCCGTAGAACACGGAGAGCTCCTCAACGCTCAGGGCTGCCCTCATGCCGCCTCCTCTCCCAGATAGGCCTTGACCACCTCGGGGTTTTGGGTCACTTCCGCAGGTTTTCCCATGGCGATCAGGCGTCCGAAGTTCAGCACCAGGATGCTGTCGCTGATGTTCATGATCACCCGCATGATGTGTTCCACGATCAGGATGCTGATGCCGTCGTCGCGCAGCTTCAGGATCAGTTTGATGGTCTGGTCGGCTTCGGTGGGGTTCAGCCCCGCCACCACCTCATCCAGCAGCAGCAGTTGGGGCTCCAGCGCCAGGGCTTTGCTGATCTCCAGGCGCTTGCGCCCCGCCAGGGTCAGGCTGGCGGCCGAGACGCCGGCCCGATCGGCCAGCCCGGTGTTTTCTAATATCCGCCAGGCGTGCTCTTCGGCATCGGCCCGTTTGGGGTGCCGCGCAAAGGCCGCGATCACGACGTTTTCAAGCACCGTCAGGCCGGGGAAGGGTTTGACCACCTGGAAGGTCCGCCCGATGCCCATTCGGGCCAGCTCGTAGGGCCGGCGGCCGGTGATGTCCCGGCCGTTGAAGGCGATGCGGCCGCGGGTGGGGGGATGATAGCCGCTGATCAGGTTGAAAATGGTGGTTTTGCCCGCACCATTGGGGCCGATCAGGCCGATGATTTCCCCCTGCTGGATCTGGAAGGACACGTCCTCGACGGCATGCAGCCCGCCAAAGTTTTTGGTCAGGTCTTCGACCTGGAGAAGCGGTGTCGTCATGTCTCTTTTTCTCCGCTGCCCTGGGGACGCGCGTCGGTTGGGCGGACCGCCAGGGCCTTTCGCAGGATGCGGCGGCCACCGCTGGCGCCGGTAATGGTCCCCCACAACCCGTTGGGCAGAAACACCACCGTAAGGGCGATCACACCCCCCAGGATGATGAGGTAAAGCACCTGGTAGTCGGACAGATAGGCCCAGAAATAGGTCTTGAAGGCGAAGATCAGGATCGCGCCGATCAGCGGTCCGATCAGGGTCCCGAGACCGCCGAAGACCGCCATGACCATGGCCTGGTCGGTGATGAGGTCCGACAGGACCGAGGCCGGGTCGATAAAGGTGATCCAGTAGGCGTACACCCCGCCCATGACCCCGGCCGGGATCGCCGACAGAACGAAGGCCTGCATCTTGATGGTGGTGGGGTTGATCCCCAGGGCCATGGCGCCCAGCTCGTCCTCGCGAATGGCCTTGACCTTGAGGCCGAAGGGCGCCTTTTCCAGCAGAAACCACAGCAGCGCAAAGGTGGCCGCTACCAGGGCGAACATCAGGTAGAAGAAGAACTGGGGGTGCAAAAAGGGCGGCAGGCGCATACCGTCGGGACCCCCGGTGATGGTCAAGACCAGCGCCATCTGCTGCACCGCCAGCGCCAGCGCCCAGGTGGCGATGGCGAAGTAGGCCCCCTTGAGCCGCAGGGTGGGCAGACCGGCAATTAGTGCCGCCACCCCGGCCAGCAGTCCGGCCACCGGCAGGGTGGCGGCGAAGGGCCAGCCTGCGTGCATCATCAGGATGGCGGTCACGTAGGCGCCGAGGCCGAAGAAGGCGCCGTGGCCGAAGTTGAGGTAGCCGGTGTAGCCGGCCATCACATCCCAGGTGATGGCCAGCCCGACCCACATGAAAGCCTCGGTCACAATCCGCAGCAAAAACGGGTCGGGAAAGAACTTCGGCAGCAACAGCAGCAGCCCCGCAAGCGCTAAGGCGATCCAGAGCAAATGGCGCCGGTTCATCGTCACACTCCTTTCCCGAAAAGCCCTTTGGGGGAGACCAGCAGCACGGCATACAGGATCCCGAAGACCGCCAGCAGAGTCCATCCAGGATTGAAATAGATCAGGAAAAAGGACTGCACCACCCCCAGCAGAAATGCGGCCCAGGGCACCCCGGAAAGGTAGCCCATGCCGGCCAGGACCACGACGAAAAAGGAGAAGACGGTGTACTGCGAGCCCATCTGGGCGCTGATGGAGAAGATGCAGCCGATCAGGACCCCGGACATGGCGCTGATGCCGACGTAGATGCCGTAGACGTAGGAACTGGTGCGCTTGGCGTTGATGCCCATCAGGCCGGCGGCCTCCTTGTTCTGGGAGAGGGCCCGGACCGCAAGGCCGAAATCGGTTTTTTTGAGCAGGTAGTGAAGCGCCAGGGTGATGGCCAAGGCGTAGATCAGGCCGGTGAGGCGGATCACGGGAACCGTGACGAAGATGGGGCCCATTTCCAGCGAAAAGGAGCCGGCCGAAAGCGCCGAGGGGATGGAGTGGCTGAAAAAACCGAAGACCGTCAGCCCCAGTCCTTTGATCATCAGCGCCAGGCCGAAGGTGAAGACCAGCGCCATCAGAAGCGGGTTCCCCTTCTTACCGCTCAACACCCGGTGGATCACCGGCTGGAAGAAATAGCCGATGGCCCCGAAAACGATGAAGACCAGCGGCAAAAACAGCAGGGGTTCGATCTGCAGCCAGCGGTTGAGGTAGAAGCCGAGAAAGGCGCCCAGCATGATCCATTCGCCGACGGCGAAATCGATGATGTGCATCACCCCGTAGGCCAGTGAAAACCCGATGGCGATCGTCACGTAGATGCCGCCGATAAGCAGTCCGTCGATCAACGCCTGGGGCAGTAAAAGAAACATGGAGAGTCTCCCGCTGGGTGAGCGTCCGGGCGGCCGCGGCGGGCAGAGGCGGCCGCTCGGCGCAGCAAAGCTCGGTTAGACCGGCAGCCGGGCAGGAATCCCGGCCGGCTGCCGGTGGCTGGGGCGGTTCACCGGGGTTTTCAGCGTTCTTTCCAGGGAACCATGGGGAACAGGAGTTTCGCCTCTGCGTCGGCCTCGGGGCCGACGATGACCACAATACCGTTCTGGATTTGGACCGTCAAAGGTGTGAGGCCGATATTGGCGTGGTAGAATTCGCCCTCCTCGGCGAATTTAAGCCGGCCGTAGAAGGTCTGAATGTCCAGCTTCTCCAGGGCTTTCACCAGGGCCTCGCGATCGCTTTCGCTCAGCGGCGGAGGGGCGTTGACAGTCTGCAGGGCGGCCTGGAAGGCGATGCCGGCGGTTGAGGAGCCGGCCTGGGTGTAGTCGGCCGGGACGCCGAAGGCTTTTTGGGCGGCCTGGGCATAGGTGGCGGCGTCTTCCCAGAGAATGTCGCTCTGGGCGTGGACCGTTTCCGTCCAGACCGAGGCC
>JASFIY010000269.1:0-4375 GCA_050122415.1 Desulfobacteraceae bacterium | reverse complement strand
GGCGGCCACTGCATCGGGGTCGACCCCTACTACCTGACCTTCAAGGCCGAGGCCCTGGGCTACCACCCCGAAATGATCCTGGCCGGACGCCGGATCAACGACAACATGGGCAAATACGTGGCCGAACGCGTGGTCAAGATGCTCATCAGTGCCGGCAAACAGGTGCGCAACGCCCGGGTGGCGGTCCTGGGGCTGACCTTCAAGGAGGACGTCCCCGACCTGCGCAACACCCGGGTGATCGACATCATAGCGGAGCTCGCCGACTACGGCGTGCAGGCGGCGGTCCACGACCCCATGGCCAGCCCCGACGAGGCCCGCCGTTATTACGGCCTGGAACTCCAGCCGCTGGAAGCGCTGCGGGGGGTCGACGCCGTGGTTCTGGCGGTGCTGCATCGCAGCTACCGTGAACTGGGGCTGGCGCGCGTGGCCGGATTGTGTCAAAATGGGAAGCCGATGGTGATCGACGTCAAGGGCGCTTTCACCCCGGCCGAGGCCCGATCCCTGGGAATTGCCTACTGGCGCATCTGACCCGGGACTGCCGGCCATGGGCCGGGCACTGGGCGGGCGGGCCGAAGGACGGAAGCGGGCGGGCCGATTGCCATCCCCGCCAAAAGGCGGTCAGCTCCCAACCCTTTCACAGGATCGTCGACCACCACGAAAGGAACCAGCCATGTCACAGGCCAAACCCATCAGCGGCATTTCCGCCTGCGTTTTCGACGCCTACGGCACCCTCTTCGACGTCCATTCGGCCGTCGGCCGCCACCGCCCGCGCCTGGGCCGGCAGGCCGACGAAGTTTCGGCCCTCTGGCGCAACCGGCAGTTGGAATACACCTGGCTGCGCAGCCTGATGGGCCGCCACGCCGACTTCTGGCAGGTCACCGGGGATGCCCTGGATTTTGCCCTGGCCGCCCACAACATCCAGGATGCCTCCCTTAGGGCGGATTTGATGGCCGCCTACCTGGAGCTGGACTGCTACCCGGAAGTTCCCGCCGTCCTGGACCAGCTCAAGGCGCGGGGCATGCGAACCGCGATCCTTTCCAACGGCAGCCCCAAAATGCTTCAGGCTGCGGTGGCCAGCAGCGATCTCGAAAACCGGATCGGCGCCGTTCTGTCGGTGGAGGCCGTCAAGGTCTACAAGCCCGACCCGCGGGTCTACCAGCTGGCCGTGGACAGCCTGCAGCTGCCGGCCGAGGCGATCGCTTTTCTCTCCGCCAACGCCTGGGATGCCGCCGGCGCAGCCGCCTTCGGCCTGCGCGTCGCCTGGGTCAACCGCTTTGCGCAGCAACCCGAGCATTTGCCGGGCGATCCCGACGCGCACATCGCCTCTTTGGCGGCGCTGCCCGATCTGCTGGCTGCTTGAGGCCGCCCCGCCCGCTGACCCCCAACCGGACCGACCCCCAGCGAAAGGAGACCCCCATGACCGCTCAAACCTTCAAGGCGATGGTCGTCACCGAAACCCCCGAAAAGACCTTTCAGCGCAGCATCCAGGAGCGCGCCATCGACCAGCTGCCCGACGGCGCGGTCCTCGTGCGGGTGCACTACTCCTCGCTGAACTACAAGGACGCGCTTTCCGCCACCGGCAACAAGGGGGTCACGCGCCGCTACCCCCACACCCCCGGAATCGACGCGGCCGGTGTCGTGGCCGCCAGCAGCAGCCCGGGCTTTTCGCCCGGCGAGGAGGTCATCGTCACCAGCTACGACCTCGGCATGAACACCGCCGGCGGGTTCGGCGACTACATCCGGGTACCGGCGGAGTGGGTCGTCAAGCGCCCTTCGGGCCTCTCCTTGCGCGAGAGCATGATCTACGGAACGGCCGGATTCACGGCCGGGCTTGCGATCCTCAAGCTGGCGGCCGCCGGCCTGACCCCGGCGGCCGGCGAGGTGCTGGTCACCGGGGCCACCGGCGGCGTGGGCAGCCTGGCGGTGGCGATCCTGGCCCATCTGGGTTTCAGCGTCGTGGGGGTCAGCGGCAAAGCGCAAGGAGCCGACTTTCTGGCCCGCCTGGGGGCCAAGGAAACGATCTCGCGCGAGGCGGCCATCGACAACAGCGGCCGGCCGCTGCTGCGCGCCCGCTGGGCCGGGGTGGTGGACACCGTCGGCGGCGAGATGCTGGCCACCGCCCTCAAATCGACGGACCTAAACGGCACCCTGACCTGCTGCGGCAACGTGGGCGGCCCGGCCCTCAACACCACCGTCTTTCCCTTCATTCTGCGGGGCGTCGGCCTGCTGGGAATCGACTCCCAGAACTGCCCCATGAACCAGCGGCAGCAGGTCTGGCAAGAACTCGCCGCCGCCTGGCGCCCGGAGGCCCTGGCGTCACTGGCCGATGAGGTCGACCTGGAAGGGCTCGATCCCAAAATCGACCAGATCCTCGCCGGCGGCCTCACGGGGCGGGTGGTGGTCAACCTGAACCCCTGAGCGGCGCACCCGCGGCCGCCATCCGGGTCAGCCGCAGCGCAACCGGGCCGACGCACCGGCGACACGGCCCGCCGATGCCGGTCCGGCCAGCGGCCCGTGGAGATGATGATGCCGTTGTCGGTGGTGGATCTCTATACCCAAGTGCTGCCCCGCACCAACTGCCGCGACTGCGGCCACCCCACCTGCCTGGCGTTCGCCAGCATGGTGGTTTCCGAGCGGCTGCCGCTGGCGGCCTGCCCGCATCTTTCCCCGCAAACGGTGGCCCGCTATCAGCCGATCCTGGACGCCCAGCACGCCCAGGGCAAATGGACCAAAAGGGACCCGGCCGCCGACGCCCTCCAGTGGGCCCGGGAGCGTTCGGCCGGCATGCGTCCCGAAGATCTCCCGGCGCGCATCGGGGGCCGGCTGGTGCGCACCGCGGACGGCCAGCCGGCGCTGGAACTGCCCTACTTCACCGACACGGTGCTGATCCGACCGGACGGCATCCAGAAAAAGGACGGCACGCCCCTCAACCGCTGGGAGCAGGTCTTCATCTACAACCACCTCGCCCAGGGCGGCAGCGCCCTGCCCGCTGAAGACTGGCGGGGATTGGAGCAGATCCCCAACACCGTGTCCAAAATCAAGTCCATGCAGCGCCACGTGGAGGCCCCCCTGGTGGCCCGCTTCCGGGGGCGCCTGGCGGCGCTTGCAGCGGCGGCCCGCGCCCTGGGGGCCAAAGAGGTCACCGGCCGGGTGGGGTCCGCCGACGCCGCCTTTCGATTCCAGCCCCTGCCCCGCATCCCGCTGCTGCTCCTCTTCTGGGAGGAATCGCCGGCCGACGGTCTCGCCGCCGGTGTCAAGCTGCTCTTCGACGCCACCATCACCGAGCATCTGGACATCGAATCGATCCTGTTTCTCAGCGAGCGCCTGCGGCAGCTGCTCTGCGGCGAGGGGAACGACAGGTGAAACGCGATTTCGAGAGCGGATGTGACAGCCCGGCAGGAGTGGCTCCCCCCGTAAAAAAGAGCAGGACCCGGATCAAGCGGGAAGCGGAGGCCCTGCAGGCCCTGGGGGAAGAGTTGACGCGTCTGCCGCCGGAGACCCTGGACGCCATGGGGCTGCCGCCGGATTTGGCGGCGGCCGTCACGGCCGCCCGGGGAATGACCCGGCGCGGGGCCCGCAGGCGGCAGCTGCAGTTTATCGGCCGGCTGATGCGGGCGGTGGACCCGGCGCCCATTCGCCGGTTTCTGGCCGACCGTCATCGCTGCAACAGCCGCGCTGCCCAGGCCTTCAAGACCGCCGAAACGTGGCGCGACCAGCTGGTGAGCGGCAGCGACGCCCCGCTTCATGAGGTTCGCGCGCGTTTCCCCCGGGCCGACCAGCAGCGCCTGGAGCAGCTGGTGGGCAATGCCCGCCGGGGCGGCGGCGCCGGGGCCGGCAGGCAGCTCTTTCGTTTTCTGTTCTCACTTTTGAGCCCCCCGGCCGCAGACCCAGAGGCCCCCGGGCAGAGCGCGGCAGACGATCCCGGTTGAGGCCAAGGGGGTTTGCGGAGGGAAAATGCGGGGCGCCGCCGGGGGCCTTAAATCGCGGCCCAGCGGGTGCCGGTCCATTTGCGGTGGAACTTGACTTCCATCACGAAGGCCAGCCAGATCTGCTCCATAGTGGTGAAAATCTGGTTGGGGTAGCCGGGCAGCCGCTGATAGGGGGTTTTCGTCCAGCGGTAAAAGGCCTGGGTGGTGCTGTCGAATCGCTGCCCGGGCGTTTGGGCCATTTCGATGAGCTGATCCTGGCGGGGCAGCCAAACATGTTTGATCAGGCGGATGACCTGGCCGTCGTTGCGGATCTCGAAGCCCCGCCGCAAGTTCCGGCCGCTGCAGGTGGCCGGGATCCAGCAGTCGATGCGACCGTCGGCATGCACGAAAAAATCCCCGTAGGCCGGCTTCCAGCACGCCTGGATATCCCGGGCCTGCTCACACAT
>JASFIY010000268.1:0-4376 GCA_050122415.1 Desulfobacteraceae bacterium | reverse complement strand
GAGATCCGCGCCAAGAGGGCCAAAGAACGCGAGGCCCGGATGGCCCAAGGCGGCGCCCACGGTCCGGCCAAGGCCGCCGGCGAGGTCAAGAAGACCCCCGCCGAAGTCCAGAAACCCAGCATCGACAAGGTCATCGACAAATTGGAGTGGATCCACCGACGCCACGCTTCCTGAGGGCAGCCTGACGCCATTTTAAAATCCCGTTTACGAAGTGTATTCAACGTTGAGGAGGAACCGAAAAATGGCAGAAGAAGTCGTAAAAGCTGCAAAGGAACTCAAAACCGCCAAAAAGGAAAAAGTCGCCGATCCGGTTGGCGCCAGCATCGACACCGCGACCCAGGTCATGCTGCAGCGCGCCCAGGCGCTGGGCATCGACACGGTTTTTGACCGCTCCGTCACCATGAAGGCCTGCAATATCGGTACGCAGGGAATTTGCTGCAAGAACTGCGGCATGGGGCCCTGTCGCCTGCCGCTGCCCAAGGACTACGACGAAAGCAGCGACGACCGCAAAGGGCTCTGCGGGGCGACCCCCAACACCATCGCCGCGCGCAACTTCATCCGCATGATCGCCGGCGGGGCCGCGGCCCACTCCGACCACGGCCGCTGCGTGGCCGAGGTCTTCAAGTCCGCCGCCTACAAGCAAACCGACGACTACCGCATCAAGGACACCAACAAGCTGCTGGAAATCGCCCCCTTGTTGGGGGTGGCCACCAAGGTCACCGTGGACGGCCAGGAGCTTGACCGCGACACCGACGAAATAGCGGTGGAGGTGGCCGATGTCGCCATGGCCGAGTGGGGCAAGCCCGAGGGCGAGGTGCTCTACCTCAAACGCGCCCCCGAGGCGCTCTATGAGAGGTGGAAAAAGTTCGGCGTGCTGCCCCGCAACATCGACCGCGAGATCGTCGAGATCATGCACCGCACCCACATGGGGGTCGACCAGGACTACAAGAACCTGATGAAGCAGGGCACGCGTGCGGCGCTGGCGGACGGGTGGGGCGGTTCGATGCTGGCCACCGACCTCCAGGACGTGCTCTTCGGCACCCCCTACCCGCTGCAGTCCGAGGCCAACCTGGGCGTGCTGAAGGAGGACCACGTCAACCTCGTCATCCACGGGCACGAGCCGGTGCTCTCGGAGATGATCGTGGCCGCCGCCCAGACCCAGGAGATGACCGACTACGCCAAGTCCAAGGGCGCCAAGGGGATCCAGCTGAGCGGGATCTGCTGCACCGCCAATGAAATCTTGCAGCGCCATGGCGTGCCGCTGTGCGGCACCTTCCTGCAGCAGGAGCTGGCGATCATCACCGGCGCGGTGGATGCCATGGTGGTGGACATCCAGTGCATCTTCCAGAACATCGCCAATGTCGCCAAGTGCTTCCACACCAAGGTGATCACCACCCACCCCATCGCCCGCATGGAGCAGGACAACGTGATGCACATCGAGTTCGATGAGCACTACGCCATGGAGGACGCCAAGAAGATCATCAAGATCGCCATCGACAACTTCCAGAACCGCGGCGCCGACGTGATGATCCCCAAACACAAGGCCACCCAGATCGCCGGCTTCGGCGTCGAATCGATCCAGTACCACCTGGGCGGCAGCTTCCGCGGATCCTACTTCACCCTCAACGACAACATCATCAACGGCCGCATCCGGGGCGTTGCCGGCGTCGTCGGCTGCAACAACGCCCGCACCCGCCACAACGAGGGCCACATCGCGGTGGTCAAGGAGCTCATCAAAAACGACGTCATCGTCCTGACCACCGGCTGCAACGGCATCGCCTGCGCCATGGAAGGGCTGCTGACGCCGGAGACCGCGGGGGTTTTCTGCGGCCCCGGACTCTCGGAGGTCTGTGAGACCGTCGGCATCCCGCCGGTCCTGCACATGGGCTCCTGTGTGGACAACAGCCGCATCCTGCTGGCGGCCGCCGAAGTGGTCAAGGCCGGCGGGCTGGGCAACGACATCTGCGACCTGCCGGTGGCCGGCAGCGCCCCCGAGTGGATGAGCGAGAAGGCCATCAGCATCGGGCACTATTTCGTCGCCTCCGGCGTCTACACGGTCTTCGGCGTGACCCTGCCGGTGACCGGGGCGCCCAAGTTCCAGAAGTATCTCTTCGAGGAATTCGAGAAGATGTACGGCGGCATGTGGGACCTGGAAGTCGACCCGATCCTGCATGCGCGCAAAATGATCGCCCACATCGACAAGAAGCGCAAGGCGCTGGGCATCGACAAGGCCCGCGAACGGGTCCTGATGGACATGGCCGACCGCCAGAAACTGGATGTGGCTTAATATAAATTCATTTTAAATCCTCAACGAAGGAGGAAGGTATGTCTAAACTCGTAGCATTTGCGGCCATTCAAGGTGGCTACAACATCGTCTCCAAGGTCGAAGGTCTTTACAAGAGCACCCTGGAAAAATACGAGGCCGCCACCAAGGTCGGCTTCCCCAACACCGCCTACTTCCTGCCGGTCATCTACTCCTTGACCGGCCACAAGGTGGAAACCCTCGAGGATATGCAAAAACCGCTGGAGATCGCTCGCAAGCTCCTGCCCCCGCACCTCAAGGGCAAACACCACCTGCCGTACCTCGGGCCCCTGCTGGACGCCGGCATGGCCGCCCTGTTCGCCTTTGAAATCCAGGAGGCGATCCGCTACCTGGAGGACCCGGAATTCTACCTGCACTCCGAGGAGATCGACCAGGATGCCGGCAAGATCTGGCTGGGTGCCGCCGACGACACCGTCTTCCGTAAACGCGGGGTGGAATTCGTCGACGGCTCCGCCCCGGGTTTCGCCGCCATCGTCGGCGCGGCCCCGGATCCCGAAACCGCCAAGCTGATCGTGGAGGAATACCAGCAGAAATCCCTCTACATCTTCTGCGCCGCCAACCAGAACGGAACCACCGTCAGCCAGCAGCTGCTCGATGCCGGGGTCCAGATCGGCTGGAACACCCGCATCGTGCCCTTCGGGCCGGACATCTCCTCGGCGATCTTCGCGCTGGGCTTCGCCAACCGTGCGGCCATGGCCTTCGGCGGGGTGCAGCCCGGTGATTATCGCAAGATGCTGCTCTACAACAAAAACCGCATCTTCGCCTTCGTCAACGCGCTGGGCGACGTCAACGCCGAGTGGGCCGCGGCGGCCGCCGGCTGCGTCAACTGGGGCTTCCCGACCCTGGCCGACACCGACATCCCCGAAATCCTGCCCACCGGCATCTGCACCTACGAGCACGTCGTGGCCAACGTCAAGCACAAGGAGATGGCCCAGCGCTCCATCGAGGTCCGCGGCCTCAAGGTCCAGGTGGCCAAGATCGACATCCCGTGCGCCTTCGGCCCGGCCTTCGAGGGCGAGCGGGTGCGCGGCGCGGATCTCTTCTGCCAGATGGGCGGCGGCAAGACCCAGTGCACCGAGCTGGTCAAGATGGCCGAAATGAACGAGATCGAGGACGGCAAGGTGACCGTGATCGGCCCCGACATCCCCGACCTCAAACAGGGCGATGTCTTGCCCCTGGGGATCTACGTTCAGGTGGCCGGCCGCGAATTCCAGCCGGACTTCGAACCCATCATCGAGCGCCAGATCCACCACCTGGTGAACTACATCCAGTACGTGATGCACATCGGCCAGCGCGACATCGCCTGGATCCGGGTGAGCAAAGCGGCGGTGGAGAAAGGTTTTAGCTTCAAAGACATCGGTGTCGTCCTGCACGCCAAGTTCCACCAGGATTTCACCAAGATCATCGACAAGGTCCAGGTCACGCTCTACACCAAGAAGGAAGACGTGGACAAGCTGACCGCCCGGGCCCGTGCTGAGTACAAGATGCGCGACGAGCGGGTCGACACCATGACCGACGAAAGCGAGGAGACCTTCTACTCCTGCACCCTGTGCCAGTCCTTCGCACCCACCCACGTCTGCACCGTCAGCCCCGAGCGCACCGGCCTCTGCGGCGCTTACAACTGGATGGACTGCAAGGCCTCCTTCGAGATCAACCCCACCGGCCCCAACCAGCCGATCCAAAAGGGCGAATGCCTGGATCCCAAGCTGGGCCAGTGGAAAGGGGTCAACGAGTTCGTCAGCAAGGCCTCCCGCGGCGCCATCACCCACTACAACTTCTACTCGATGGTGGTCGACCCCATGACCACCTGCGGCTGCTGCGAGTGCATCGCGGCGCTGCTGCCGGGCTGCAACGGGGTCATGACGGTCAACCGCGAGTATGCCGGCGAGACCCCCTGCGGCATGAAGTTCACCACCCTGGCCGGCGTCATGGGCGGCGGGGCTTCATCTCCGGGATTTGTGGGGCACTCCAAGTACAACATCACCCAGCGCAAGTTCATCGTCGGCGACGGCGGGCTGCTGCGCATGGTCTGGATGCCCAAGATGCTCAAGGA
>JASFIY010000267.1:0-4388 GCA_050122415.1 Desulfobacteraceae bacterium | reverse complement strand
CGGTTCGTATGGCCCCCGTTGGTCTTGGCGCGGCAATATTTCCTCGCCAGCCCAAATGCCGCTCAATCCGAAAATTGAGCAAAAGCTCGCCAGAACCATCAGAAATTTCCCGGCTGTTTGCATTTGGGCAATCTGTCTGTTGGTAAGCTTATCTAGATAAAATTGCATTGGTGGCAGACCCGCAAGATCGGCGCAGGAATAACGGTTGGTTTTGCGCCGCTTTGGGTCGGTCCATTTATTGGTCCACGGCGATGGTCCAGATATCCATGTTTCCGCTTCGCCCGGATTCGAAAAGGATATGCTTCCCGTCCGGGCTCCATCGCGGCACCATGTCCGAACCTGCGGAGGTCAGCGGTTTCAACCCGGAACCATCCGCATTGACCATCCAGAGCGTTGCCCGGTAGGTTTTATCCCAGGCCCAGAAACAGAGCCGGTCGCCCGCCGGGGAGAAAACCGGGCCGCGATCCCCGAGAGTCATCCCCCCGGAGAGCTTAATTGGCCTGCCAGCGGTTTTGCTGCCGGTCATCGATATTTCGTTTACCACTGCAAGGTAGGAAACGCGGTCCTCTCCGGAAGCGTTGGTGACCATCTCGGCGGTGTAGGCAATCGATTTTCCATCCGGGCTCCAGTCGCTCATCTGAATGGATTTGATGCCATCCCAGTTACGGTAGCCGGGGGTTTCGAACCCGTTTTGCAGCAAAATGAAGTTTTCGATGGTCAGGTTGTACTCCTTGTTCGGCGCCGCCTTGAAGGCGATCACAGACCCGTCTGGGCTCCAAAGGGGGTTGGTTTCCATCTGGGCATCGTGAGTCAGGCGGTAGCGTTCAAAACCCCCGGCAGCGGCCACCCAGATATCCCAGTTGCCATTCGTCTGTCCGGCATAGGCAACATACTTCCCATCCGGGCTCCACACCGGCCGGTCGAGGGACTCCTTGCTTTCGGCCAGCGCGCGAACATAACGGCCTCCGGTATCCCAGACTCTGATTGCGGAAAGACCGCTTTTTTCATCATGCCCCCAGCAGGCCAGACGCCTTCCGTCAGGGCTCCAGCTGGGCCAACCGTGGATAAAGGGGCCTTCGGTCAGTTTCCGCGGCTGGCTGCCGTCCCTGCCCATCAGCCAGATTTGGAAGTTCCCGGTCCGATTGGAAACCCAGGCGATCAGTTTCCCGTCTGGGCTCCAAACACCATCGATGTCGATTGCAGGATCCTGCGTGAGCCGGGTGAGCGCCGCTCTTTTCTCCGCCGCCTTGTGAAGGGGAACGGGGTTTTTGACCTGGGGGTGGCGGGGCGGAAGGGGCGCCGTAAGGCGGTGGCAGGCATAGCAGCTCTGCATGGCGGCAATGGGAACAATAATCCGGGTCGGCAGCGTGTGGCGGGGAGGAAAAGGAAAGTAAAAGCCGTCTCTCTGGATTGAATAGGTGCTCTCGTCGATCTCACCGTCCCGATTTACACTGTATCGTCTCCCGTCGGGTCCAGCCATGCCGTCTCCTGAGACGACCTTCATGGATTGCCTGTCAACGGCAGCCGCACCATTTCCAGGATGAATCGGCCCGGGGAAGTCCCAGGGATATGCGCTCGCCAGAACGGTCTCGGCAACCGTGGTCAACCGGTCTTTGCTTTGCACCTCTTCGTGAATGTTGGCATTGGTCCCCACAATGGCATCCCTGCCCTTTAGAAAGCCCTGTTCTTCAACAATGGCCTTGTATGCCTTATTGAGGGCCAAGGCCCGCTGGGGTGAAGGCAGTAGCAGCGTTGAGATGTCCTCGTGAAGCTTTTGCGCCATTTCAGGCCGCAGGTGTCCGCGGGCGTCTAAAAAGCGATCACGTACATCGGTGTTGGATCTGAATTCATCTCCTGCTGCGGCATAGGCCAGGTAAAAGCAGTATTCATACTGAATGCCTGCCTTGTGGAATTCGATCTTGGGCTCGTTTAACCCTTCTATCCACCTGCGCGACCAGTGATACCACCCACCAGCGGGGGCCTCGGCTCCCAGCTTGCGGGCAAAAGAAAAGGTGCTGTCGGTTGTGGCCCCGATTCCCCCGTGGCAACCGGTGCAATAAAAAGTTTCTTCAAGGTTCTGGGGGCGCAGCGCACCGTCGGCATCTTCGATAAATCCCTGAGCGACCCAGCCTTTCCCGTTGCTCAGCCCGCTTTCCAGACCACCGATGGGAAGCCGTAGCCGGTCAGGAAAATCGTTTTTCTCCTTGATCTCGTTCATCGCCAGCGTTTCGTGCTCTGCATAGGTCAGCCATTTGCGTTTGCGCAGGTAGCGAACTTCTTTCACCCTGGACGACGGCTGGAGATCGCCGTTGGCCGAAATGTCGAGGTAGCGCAGGGTGCTGAGAAATTCAGTTCCCTCGGGAAACAGGCCTGCGGCCAGGTGGACCGATCCTTGCTGTTGAAGCCGAAGGGCGTCGCCGACATAGGTCATGGTTCTGCCTTCTGGGGGATCCCAATCAAAGGCGATGCGGGTCGCCGGCCCCAGACGACCATCCCTATCCAGATCGACCCCGAAGGCTGCCTCGTGCGTTTCCGGTATGCTTACATCCCGGCGTTTAATCAAAGCCTCGAGAATTGCGAGATTGGTCCGGTAGGTCACCGTGTCGAATCGACCGTTTTGGTTGCGGAAGGCTTCCGGCAGACGAATGAGGGCATCCGATGACGAGCCGTTCGTGGGCCAATAGGTGGACGGGAACGGGTAATAGGCGTATGCCCGCCAGCCGGTGTACCCCCCCGAGGGATCCCGGTCAAATCCTTCATCGTCGAATTCGAAACGGCAGTCAGGAATGTATCCACCCCATCGGCCGTCGCCGTCCTCATCCCAGGCCGCCGGCGGGTCCTGCAGCACAGCGGCAAGCAGCGGCGCTCCCTGGGCGTCAAGGTAGTTCGATGCTCTGATGTATTCCAGCACCCGGGCATCGTCCATCCGGGAAGTCCGCCAGCGCAGGTCTTGAAACAAATTGCGCCAGGGGTTTTTCTCGGCACTTGCCGCAAAGTCGTATTCGAGCTGGAAATCTGCGTCATTGGTGAAGTCCGGCCGGAACCCTTTGGTGTGGCAGGTGTAGCAGGTGTTATGAATAGCATTATCTTGACCTGCCGTCTTGGTGTAGCACTGGGCC
The DNA here is from genome assembly GCA_050122415.1 of Desulfobacteraceae bacterium. Taxonomy (GTDB): domain Bacteria; phylum Desulfobacterota; class Desulfobacteria; order Desulfobacterales; family JAABRJ01; genus JAABRJ01. The sequence continues at coordinate 1,269 of JASFIY010000267.1, read as the reverse complement.
GGGATGTACGCGGATGGGTTGACGAGAACGGCGGTCCTTGCAACCGCAATCCCAGCTGATACCCACAGGGAGAGGACGAGGATGCCTGCAGCCTGGAGCCAACGGGTCAATCCAAAATACCGCATCGGGACCTCCTCACTTGGAATGAACTCCGGGCAGGGAAACTGCTCCGCTGCCCGGGAGATCAAATGCACGCTTTTCAGTTCAATGCCGGCATGGGGCCGATGTATCCCACGTAGGCCTTGGCATCCGAGGCGTCCGACAGCTTGTCTTCGTCCGATTCGCCGTACGGGTGTTGGATGACACTCATGATGTAAGCCCATCCGTTGATGTCCGGATAAAAATAGGGAGAGGTGGTCTCGGATCCGTACGGGGTGGTCTGAATTCGCGTGAGCTTGCGGCTCTCGGTGTTGTAGGCCCAGATCGCGTCGTTCTGGTGGCCGGACCCGGTATCCTCGCCTATGATGAGGGTTTGGTAGCCGGGAAGGTAGGTGAGGTTGTCAGGGTTGGCGATCTTGTCGATATCGGCCTTGTTGTTGGCCAAGGGGTGGTCGACTGGGTATGTCTTCATCTCCCCGCACACGACGCCGAACATGTCCTGGGCCACGTAATCGCTGCCGATCTCCGCGTCCGGGCCCACATGAAGGCCGTAGACGCATCCCGTATCGTTATACGGCAACTGGACATGGTTGGGTCCGCCTTTATCGAACTTGTCGCTGGGCTTGCCGCTCTTGCCGAAGTCTTCCATTCCCCGGGCGATTTCGCTCATGGCGACGTAAAGCATGCCTTCCACAGGGTCGTAGGTGATCCCCTCTTCCTTTCTCAATTCGGTTGTGGCCCCCTGGATCGCTGCGTAGCGACGGGTCTCAAGCCGGGAGGCGATCTTTTCCATGCCGGGTTTGACCCGCAGAAACTCGTTGGCAGCACCGTCGCCATCGTAGCAATTGATACTGGAAAAGCCCGGCGGGAGCGGCTTTTCGGGATCGGCGGTGTCAAAGATGTCGCTGAATTTGATTCCTTGATCGATGGCCAACTTGATTTCCGCCTGTGAAGCGTGGCCCAAATCAATCCATTCGAGGTCCGCGGCGCCGCCGTTATCAGCGTGCTTCTGAATCCATTTGGCGGCATAAAGCCGCCCGGCCCCGAGATCTCCAGCCTTGTCGGCCACGAAGAGGAAGAAGCCGACATTTTCCCCGTCATCGGAAATATAAACGGTTTTTTGGTCCGGCATCACATAGGCCAGTTCAACTGCCAGACGCCCCATGGCAT
>JASFIY010000266.1:0-4437 GCA_050122415.1 Desulfobacteraceae bacterium | reverse complement strand
GGGGGGCTTTGTGCACCATGGAGTAGGCATACTCGATACCACTGCCATACGCACCGGCATGCTCCCGAAAGATGGTCATCAGGGCGTCATAATGCTCCCGGTTGGCCCAGTCGCGCTGAAATTCCAGAACCGTGGCCACGGTCGTCATGGGAACTGCGCCGGCCTGAAGACAGCGGCGTATGGCCGCGTCGTGGGCCAATTGGGAGGTCGCGCCGCAGGCGTCTTCGACAATATAGACGTTGTAGCCCTGATCGATCATGTTCAGTGTCGGCCAGGCCACACAGACTTCGGTCCATAGCCCGGCGATAATGATGTTTTTACGGTCCGTGGCCTCGATCGCAGCTCTGAATGCAGGATCATCCCAGGAGTTCATGCTGGTGCGTTCGATGGGCTGCTGCCCGGGAAAGACATCCATCAGTTGTGGCCAGATGTAGCCACTGAACGACTCGGTCTCCACGGCGGTCAGAATTGACGGTACACCGAATTCCTTGGCGCCCTTGGCCAGCATGACCACGTTGTTGATCAACTGCTGGCGGTCGATGTTGGCTACCCCGAACGTCATCTGGGGTTGATGGTCGATGAAAACGACCGCTGAATTGTCAGGGGTTATCAAGCCCCCGTCTGTGTTGGAAAGTATATTGCCCATTGGATTGTTCCTCCGATTTTATAGATTTTATCATGGATGGTTTTCTTCTTAGAGACTGAAAAAATCTTATCATCTCAGGACTCTCCCGACTAAGGATCGGTCCGCATCAGCCTTTCTCGGCAGCCAATACCAAGAGCCGTTTAGAAACCAAGCCGTGATGCTCCAGCATCTGCTCGATAGACAGGCCGAGTGAGCTGTACTGCTGATTTGTTTCATGAATACCTCTCTTTTCTAAGTGCACGCTGAGGTCGCCTGAAAGCTCCCTGTCCAGCCAAACGGTCATCGAAAGACCCTGAGACCGGGCCTTTTGGTAAAAGTTTTCAAGAAGCTGGTTCGCCAGTGCTTGCCCGATGGGCTTGCAGGAGCGGAAGCGGATACATTCAATCGCACGCATGATTGACTCTCCTTTACCGCTTGCCTGTACAAAGCCTGTGCCATGCTCTATTAAACAATAATTTCTGATATTTAAAAAGGTCAGGTGAAATATGCTGTGCTATGGGATAGATATGTGCTATCCCATGGGATATTCGAAAACGATATCTTTCCCATGGGGTATTTTATGGAACATACGTTGGATATAGACAATTTCTTTTACCAAGCCTCCCTTCGTATTCTTGGCAGTCTCAAAATCGAGGATGCGCTCTGCAAAATGGTTCAATATATCGATGGAACCATACCGGCAGATAGCGCGACCTTGCATTTGTATGAGGCGAAATGCGGCGTGATGCGTGTTCTCGCGCGTGCGGACAAATCCAAAGGAGAGCAGCTGGGGATGGTCGTTAAGCTCGATAAGACAGCACAAAGAACTGCCGAATGGCCCACCAATGAAAGAGTCAAAATTATCGCAGATACGTATGATGATCCTGTCGGCGCCTCCATTCAGGAACAAACGGCGCTATTTGGCCCTGATCTTGAAATGTCTCATATGGTACTTCGGTTGGATCTGCATGGCGAACGCATCGGTGACGTCGCGCTGCAGGCTCGGGGCAATGACCGATACACCCTCGAACACGCCCGCATGTTCGAAGCGCTGTCGGCACCATTAGGCATTGCATTAAAAAATTTTCTTCAGCACCAAAAGCTCATCGAGCTTCAGGAAACACTGCAGGACGAGTGCCGATTTCTGAGAAATGAGCTGACCAAACCCCACGGACAAAAAATCATTGGTCTCGATACCGGCCTCAAAGAGGTGATGCTGCGCACCCGCAAAGTGGCTCAGCTGGATACACCCGTTTTGCTGCTTGGGGAAACCGGTGTGGGTAAAGAACTTTTCGTTTCAGCCATCCAAAAGCTCTCTGATCGGGCCGATAAACCCTTTATCAAGGTCAATTGCGGTGCCATTCCAGCCGAGTTGATCGACAGTGAACTGTTCGGGCACGAAAAAGGCTCTTTCACCGGCGCTTCGGGTAGTAAGCGCGGTAGATTCGAGCGTGCCCACACAGGCACCATTTTTTTAGATGAAATCGGCGAACTGCCTTTACAGGCCCAGGTGAGATTGCTGCGGGTCCTGCAGCAAAAAGAAATCGAACGGGTCGGCGGGGAAGAGGTCATCCCGGTTGACATACGCGTTATTGCGGCCACTAACCGAGATTTATCAAAAATGGTTTCCGATGGTACGTTCCGGGAGGACCTTTATTTCAGATTGAGCGTATTTCCGATTCACATTCCACCCCTCCGCCAACGCAAACAGGACATCCCGGCTCTTGTCGATTTTTTCGTCGGCAATAAAATTCGGAAATTTGGCTACCAGGACAAGCCCCCTCTTGCTCCGAATGCTTGGGATAGACTTCAATCTTATGACTGGCCTGGAAACGTGCGAGAATTAGAAAATCTTGTGGAGCGAGAACTGATCCTGTGGCACGGCGATGAACTGCGCTTTGACGATCTTTCAACCGACACCGACCGGACAAGGGTTCCCGTCCAATTATCAAATCTGCGGATCCATACTTTGGATGAAGCCATGGCGAATCATATTCAAATGGCATTGGCACTCGCAAAGGGGAAAATTCAAGGGCCGGGTGGGGCCGCGGAAATCCTTTCCATAAATCCCAATACGCTTCGAAAAAGAATGCGGAAGCTGGGGATAAACTTCGGCAGGGAGGTGGTTCATTCTGACGATTAATACAATTTGAGGTGGTAGAAATTTATATCATGTGCACCATTATTAATTTTATCTTCAACTATTTAAGCATGATTCAGCCACTTTTACAAAAATTCTGATGCTTTTCCAATACCCCGCTATTTCAAACTCGTCCTTTCCCGGGGCGATTCTTTAGGTATCGCAGCGAGGGTTTTTTTGCCATGGCATGCTCCTTTCTTTGGGCGAAGGGATAGGCCCCCTGTCCCCCCCCTTCCCCCAAAAGCTCTGGTTCCGCCCCATCCTCCCGCTTATGGTAGTATCCGCCTACCACCCCACAGCCAACCAGCTCACATTGCCTTTTGCGCTGGGAGCCGTAGCTTAGCGATAACGAAAGTAAAGTTCAGCGCCCCAAAAAATGCCAGCCGAAGAGGTGACGCCATGACCGAAGATAGAATCGACGTATACATTGACGACAGTGACGAAGGACACGTAGACACCCGAGAAGCAAATTTCCAATGTGAAAACCCCGACAAGCACCTGGGATGTAATCTGGGAATTGATGTGGCAGGATAACCGAAAGGAAGGTGTCCGATGATAGGAACACTCATTACGCTGATGACCCTGGGCTACTTGATCAACAGATGCATCGCTGGCCGGACTGCGGAAGCCACCTGCAGGATTTAAGTGAAGACTTGACGATAGGGAATCGGCACTGATGACTTAGAATTTCTACTCACCGGTTTCGCGGCAAGACGGGCAGGGCCTCTAATGGGGCCCTGCTTTTTTTTGGTTTCTCCGGGGATATTTATACTTACACCTTGATCGGTCAACATTGCGAATTTTTTTACCCTAATCCAACCCCCTCCCAGGGTGAGAGGGAGATAGAAGGAATCGAAATTAATCACCGTTCAAAGCATATATCAACAAAAGGTAAAGCAGGAAGATAAAAATTCATAGTAAATCAGACTATTATGCCACTTTTACTCCACAACAAGCCCTCTTGAACAGGCTGCAAAAGGACACTTCTTGCAATTTTCTCTCAATTTGCCCATGTTGCGCATTGTGGAATTTTTTGCTAGGATTTAAATTTGAGTTTTTTTAATTAAGATGTCGGCAGTCACTGCACGCTGCGAATCAGGGTCTTTCAGGGCGGCGGCAAAAAAAACAATCCCACTGCTTGCCTGCCCTTTTTCACCCGCCACAGGCCTCGAATCCGCTGACTCATTACATCTCGATAGGTATCGCGGGATGTGCCTTGCTCAGGGCGTCGGTAAAAAAAACCCACAGCTCGCCTGTCTTTTGGCCCCTAAGCGGCGTTGCTTCCACCAGCACATATCCAGATATGCGCCGGTGCATGTGCATTGGTTACGACCCAAAATCCGGCGCTATCTTTTGAAATTATTTATAATTGCGATTCTCAGCGTCCAACTCCAAGCAGGGGTCCTGACGATTTTAGCCTGATCAATTTTGGTGGAGAGAGAGGTTTTTATTCAACCCCAAAAGAAAGGAGAGGCGACATGAAGGTAAAAAAGCAATTTCACCCAGCAATTCCGAAGCTTAAAAACGAGATGGATAAGGGGAATCTTTCCCGGCGCGAATTTATCCGCTACAGCGCGCTGCTGGGCTTGAGTGTAACCGCTGCCGGTCAACTCGCCGGGATGGTGCTGCCCAAAAGGCTTGCAGCCGCGGATATCAAGCGCGGTGGGGTTCT
>JASFIY010000265.1:0-4450 GCA_050122415.1 Desulfobacteraceae bacterium | reverse complement strand
AGCGAGCTCGAGGAAAAGCGGCGCTACATGGCCATCGTTCTCAAGAACGTCTCGGCAGGGGTTATCAGCCTGGACGCCGATGGCCTGGTCTCCACGATCAACACCGCGGCCGAGAAAATGCTCAGCCTGAAGTTCGATGAAATTATCGGCCAGAGCTACCGCAAACTGCTGCGCGGTCAGCACCTCAATCTGGCCGACGAGGTCATGGACAGTTTGGCCACCTCCGCCACCAATGCCATCGCCCTGCCGCTGCGGCTGGCGATCGACGGCAGGCCCCGCAGCTTTCTGGTGCACATCAACGCGCTCAAAAACGACGCCGGCGAGCATATGGGCATCGTCATGGTCTTCGATGACCTCACCGATCTGGAAAAGGCCCAGCGCATGGCCGCCTGGCGGGAGGTGGCGCGCCGGATCGCCCACGAGGTCAAAAACCCCCTGACCCCCATCAGCCTGTCGGCCCAGCGGCTCAAACGCAAGTACGGCCCTCAGATCAACGAGGCGGTGTTTGACGAATGCACCCGCACGATCATCGATCACGTGGAGCTGATCCGCAATCTGGTAAATGAATTCTCGGCTTTCGCCCGCTTTCCCACCGCCGACCCGAACATCGCCGACCTGCCGCCCATCGTGGAGGAGACCATCGCGCTTTACCGGGAGGCCCACCCCAACATCGATTTCACATTTTCCACGGCAAACGCCATCCCCCGCTTGAAGCTCGACCGCCAGCAGATCAAGCAGGCCCTGATCAATCTCGTGGACAACGCCGTGGCATCCATCAAAAAAGAGGGCCGCATCAGTATTCACCTGGACCACGACCCCATCTTGAAAAGCGTCCGGATGGAGGTCGCGGACACCGGTGAAGGGGTTTCCGACGAGGACAAGACCCATCTTTTCGAACCATATTTTTCCACCAAAAAATCCGGCATGGGATTGGGCCTGACCATTGTCAGCAGCATCATTTCGGATCACAACGGCATGATCGGCGTCCAGGACAACAAACCGCGGGGCGCCAAGTTCGTGATCGAACTACCGGCCTGAAAAAGGCGGCCGGCGGCCCAACCCCGAGCCCAGAGGAGCCTTTGCCCATGTTTCCATCCCTTTTGATCGTTGACGACGAGGCCTCCATCCTCCAGACGCTGGGCGGTCTTCTCGGCGACGAGGGGTTTGAGGTCGCCACGGCCACCAACGGCTACGAAGCCCTCAAAAAAATCGAAAGCGAATCCCCCGACCTGGTCCTGCTGGATATTTGGATGCCGGGCATCGACGGCATTGAAACCCTCAAGGAGATCAAAAAGGCCGCCCCCCAGATCCAGGTGATCATCATCACCGGGCACGGCACCATCGAGACCGCCGTGCGGGCCACCAAGCTGGGGGCCTTCGACCTGATCGAAAAGCCTTTGTCCATCGACAAGGTCCTCGTGGCGATCCACAACGCGCTCAATTTCCGCCGTCTGGAGGAAGAAAACCGCTACCTGCGCAAAAAGACCATTGAAAAACATGCCCTCAGCGGCAGCAGCGCCCGGACTTTGGCGCTCAAAAAACAGATCGAAACAACGGCCGCCTGCGACGCCTGGATTCTCATCAAGGGTGAAAATGGCACGGGCAAGGAGCTGGTGGCCCGCAACATCCATCACCTCAGTCTCCGCGCCGATCAGCCGTTGATCGATGTCAACTGCGCCGCCATCCCCGAGGACTCGATCGAAAGCGAGCTCTTTGGGCATGAAAAGGGCGCCTTCACCGAGGCCACCGTCAAAAAGCGCGGCAAGTTCGAACTGGCCAACAACGGGACCCTCTTTCTGGACGAAATCGGCGACATGAGCCTCAAGACCCAGGGCAAGATCCTGAGGGTTCTGCAGGAGCGGAAGTTTCAGCGGGTGGGCGGCGGGCGGACCCTGACGGTGGACGTCCGGGTCATCGCGGCCACCAACAAGGACCTCGAAAAAGAGATCCGGGAGGGCAATTTCCGGGAAGACCTCTACTACCGCCTGAACGTGATCCCCATCGAAGTGCCCCCCCTCAGGGAGCGGATTGAAGACCTTCCGGTGCTGGTGGAGATCTTTTTGGCGGAATGCGCCAGGCAGCACAAGACCCGGCGCAGGATGTCCCCCGCGGCGCTGGCGATGCTGCAGCGCTACCCGTGGCCGGGGAACGTGCGGGAATTGAAGAACCTCGTCGAGCGCCTGGCCATCATGGGGCGCAGCGCGCTCATCGACGTCGCGGATCTGCCAGCGCTCTACAACCCGGACGCACCGGGGTGTGCGGCGAGCATCGGAAACGGTCTTTTTGCGATTGACGGCCTGGAAAAGGCCAAAAGCGCTTTCGAGCAGGCCTATCTCCAGCACAAACTCAGCCAACACGGCCACGATTTGGCCGAAACCGCCCGGGCCATCGGCATGAAGACCGCGGAACTGGGCAAGCTGGTCAAAAACAGGGTCTAGATCTATCCGGTTCGGGGGCCTGCGGGCATCCGCAACGGGCAGGCGACCGCACCGCAGGCAGGGAAAGGCACCGGGCAGTATGCGCATCATCGCCGGTGAACTGAAAGGCAAACGGCTGGCAACCCCCCGCGGGCGCGCCCTTCGCCCAACCGCCGAGCGCACCCGCGAGGCCGTTTTCAATATCCTCGGCGACCGGGTCCGGGGGGCGGTGGTGCTGGAGCTTTTTGCCGGCACCGGCGCCTTCAGCATCGAAGCCCTCAGCCGGGGCGCCGCCAGCGCCGTCATGATCGAGCGTTCGCGCGAAGCTATCCAACTGATCGGGCGCAATCTGGCGGCCTGCCGACTGGCGGCGCGTGCCCGGGTCATCCGCTGGGACATCACCCGCAGCCTCGATTGCCTGCGGCCCCTGCCCGGCACGTTCGACCTGGTATTCGCCGACCCACCTTACGGGCGGGGAGCCATCGGGCCCTGCCTGCGGCACTTGGTCATCTGCGGCGCCCTGGCCGACGGGGCCAGGGTGGTGATCGAACACGATTTTCGGGAGGCGCTGCCGACGGAAACCGCCCCGCTGCGGCTGACCGACCGGCGAAAGTACGGGAAAGCCCTTGTTTCCTTTTTTACCTATGTGCTATAAGGCCCAGAAATTTCGACCAGCTGGGGGGCAGGCGGATGCAGCGCATAGCCATTTATCCCGGGTCCTTTGACCCGGTCACCAACGGACACCTCGATATCATCGAGCGCGGGCTGACGCTATTTGACAAAATCGTGGTCGCCATTCTCCACAATCCCGGCAAGAAGTCCCTTTTTTCAGTGGAGGAGCGCATCGAAATGCTGCAGGCCAGCACGGTCAAATTCAGCGGGGTGGAGATCGACTGCTTCAACGGTCTGCTGGTGGACTATGCCAGCCGCAAAAACGCCCACGCCATCTTGCGCGGCATGCGGGCGGTTTCGGATTTCGAATACGAGTTTCAGTTGGCCCTGATGAACCGGCGGTTGAATCGCGAGGTCCAGACGGTGTTCCTGATGACCGGGCTGCGCTGGATTTTCACCAGCTCCTCGATCATCAAGGAGGCGGCCAGTTTCGGCGGCGATATTTCAGACATGGTGCCCCAAATCGTGGAGCGCAAGCTGCACGAAAAGTTCGCCGCCAAGCCGAAGACGGGCTGAAATGGACCTGTGGCAGCTGCATATCTTCTGCAAAGTAGTCGAATACAAAAGCTTCTCCAAGGCCGGCAAGGCCGTCCACCTTTCCCAACCCACGATCAGCAGCCACATCCGGGACCTGGAAGATCATTTCGGCTGCCGCCTGATCGACCGTTTGGCCCGCCAGGCCGCACCCACCAGGGCCGGTGAACTGCTCTACGCCTACGCCCGCCGCCTGATCTCCCTGAGGGAAGAAACCGAAGCGGCCCTGGCGGAATTCCAGGGTCGGATCAAGGGCCGCCTGGTGATCGGCGGCAGCACCATCCCGGGGACCTATATCCTGCCCCGCCTCGTGGGGGACTTCACCCGCGCCCACCCCGAGGCAACCGTTGCGCTGCGCATCGGGGATACGGACAAGATCATCGAAGAGACCCTCGAGGGAAGGATCGAGTTCGGGATTGTCGGTGCCAAATCCAAAGACAAACGCATCGCCCAGGAAATGGTGATCGAGGATGAGATGCGCCTGATCGTGCCGGCCGCCCACCCCTGGGCCGGCCAAAAATCGATCCCCTTCAACCGGTTGACGACCGAGCCGTTCATCAGCCGCGAACGCGGTTCCGGCACCCTCAAATCCATCCAGATCTGCCTGAGTCGCGGGGCGGCTTCCACGGAGGCCCTCGCCATCGTCGCCGAAATGGGCAGCACCGCGGCCGTCTGCCAGGGCATCAAAAACGGGGTGGGGGTTTCCATTCTTTCCACCCTCGCGGTGGCCGAAGAACTGCAAGCCGGCACGTTGAAGGCGCTCTCGCTGGAGGGCATCGATCTCACACGGGCCTTCTACCTCACCACCCACAAGTCCCGCAGCCCCT
>JASFIY010000264.1:0-4455 GCA_050122415.1 Desulfobacteraceae bacterium | reverse complement strand
AGCCGCTGCCGGCGCTGGCCTCGCTGGATCTCCTGGTGGTGCTCGGCGGCCCCATGAACATCTACCAGGAAGGGCGCTTCCCCTGGCTGCGGGCCGAAAAACGCTTCATCGCCAAAGCCGTTTCGGCCGGCAAGCGGGTGCTGGGCATCTGTCTGGGGGCGCAGTTGCTCGCCGATGTCCTGGGCGCCCGGGTTTCCGCCAACCGGCATCGGGAAATCGGCTGGTTTCCGATCCAAAAAACCGCCGCCGCCCAACCGGACCCGGCGGCCGCCTTTCTGCCGCAGGAGGCCGTGGTGTTCCACTGGCACGGCGACACCTTTGCGCTGCCCGCCGGGACCCTGCATCTGGCCCGCAGCCGGGGGTGCGAAAACCAGGGGTTCCTTTTCGGCGGGCGGGTGGTGGGGCTGCAGTTTCACCTGGAGACGCTGCCCGAGTTGGCCGCGGGGCTGATCGCGCACTGCGGCGAGGAGATCGTGCCGGGGCCTTACGTCCAACCGGCGGACCAGATGATCGCCGAGCCGGCGCGTTTCCGCCGGATCAACCGCATGATGCATGGGCTGCTGGATCACCTGGCGGCCCTCGGCCCCTGACGCTGACCCCCGCGGAACTGCGGCGATTCCTGGGGCGGCCGCCACCGGCTGCCGTGAGATCAATTCCCTTCTTGACTTTTAAGGCCCATGACCTCATTTTTAGGATGTTTTACAACCTTTTTGAATCGCCCGCGAGTCAGCCAAATGAGCATTTCAACACCGCAACCCCAAGGAGCCAACGATGAGTGAAGCATCCCGGACCAAAACCGTCAAGCAGGTATGCAAATGTGAAAATTGCGGCAACGAGGCCGAAATGGTGGTGACCTGTTCGCTGGAATCGGCCACGGCCGCCCCCGAAGCCGAAGAGGCGGCCGAGACCGGCGGCGCACCCCACGCGCACGAAACTCACAAAGTCAAAGGCCATGGGGTCTGCAGCCACTGCGGCAGCGAGGCGGACATCTGGGTCGACATCTGAGACGTTCGGCCGCGGCCCCTCGGGGTCGGGCCCCGGCGGTTAATCGAAGACGTTCCACACAAGCGAAGAGGGCAAGCCATGGAAGAATGTACCCCGACACTGAACACCGGGCTGCGCGGTGTGATCGTCGCCAGCACCAAGATCAGCCAGGTCGACGGCAAGGCCGGCAAGCTCATTTACCGCGGTTATCTGGCCAAGGACCTGGCGGAAAAGGCCACCTTCGAGGAGGTGGTCCACCTGCTCTTGCATGAGCGACTGCCCGACCGCTCGGAGCTGGACGGCATCCGAAACGCTCTGGGGGCCGCACGGGAGGTGGCGCCCGATATCATCGACTCCTTGCGCACCCAGCCGCGGGACGCGCGGCCGATGGACATTCTGCAGGCGGCGGTGTCGCTTCTGGCCACCCACGACCCGGACCTCGACACCTACACGCGCGAGGCCTCCGTGGCCAGGGGCATCCGCCTGATCGCCCGTTTTCCGACCATCCTCTGCGCCTGGGCGCGGCTGCGGCAGGGCCTGGAGCCGCTGGCGCCTTTGCCCGAACTGAGCCATGCCGCCAATTTCCTCTACATGCTGACCGGCAGCCGCCCCGACGACGAGCTCACCCGCTTTTTCGATGTCTGCCTCGTGCTGCACGCCGAGCACTCCTTCAACGCCTCGACCTTCACCGCCCGCCAGGTGGCCTCCACCCAGGCACACATGTACGCCGCGGTTTCGGCCGCGGTCGGGTCGCTCTCCGGTGCCCTGCACGGGGGTGCCAACGAACGCGTGATGCGGATGCTGCTGGAGATCGACTCCGTGGACAGGGTCGAAGCCTACGTTGATCAGATGCTGGCCGAGGGACGTCTGATCTATGGGCTGGGCCATGCCGTCTACCAGGTGGACGACCCCCGGGCGCACATCCTGGCGCCCATGTCGCGCACCATGGGCGAGCGCATCGGCGAGACCCGCTGGTACGAGATTTCGCAGCGGCTGGAGGCGGTCGGCAAGGCGGCCTTCAAAAAGCGCAAGGGGATCGACATCTTTGTCAATGTGGACTTCTACAGCGCCTCGCTCTATTACGCGATGGGGATCCCCATCGACTACTTCACCCCGATTTTCGCGGTTTCACGGGTGGCGGGATGGGTGGCGCATGTCCTGGAGGAGCAGTTCGCCGAGGCTGCCCCCAAACCCCAGCTCTACCGCCCCGCCGCCAGGTATGTGGGCGAATACTGCGGCCCTGATGAGTGCACCCTGGATGCGATCGACCAACGCTGAGATTCCCGGAGGGCGGCGGGCGGGTTCCAAGTGCCGGCGCGCCCCCGTCTGTGAACGGCCATGCTGAAGCCGGTTCAATATCGCATGACGCGGCAGCGCCGCGTGATTCTCGAAGAGCTGCGCCGGATGAACACGCATCCGGGCGCCGACGAGATCCACGAGGTGGTCCGCCGGCGGCTGCCGCGCATCAGCCTGGGCACGGTCTACCGCAATCTCGATATTCTCTGCGAGCTGGGGGAAATCCAGAAGCTGGAGTTCGGTGGCACCCTCAAGCGCTTTGACGGCGACCCGCACACGCATTACCATATCCGCTGCGTCTGCTGCGACCGGGTGGACAACGCCCCCGTGCCGCCGGTGGAAAACATCGAAGCCCGGCTTTTCCCGGCAACCGACTACAAGATCATCGGCCACCGGCTGGAGTTTATCGGCCTGTGCCCCGAATGTGCCCGGCACACCATTTCGCCGGGATTGAAAAAAATCGAGCCCCGTTCACATAAAAACTGACCCCGTCGCCCGGGGCCAGCGAGGATTGCGCCCATGAACCCCATCGAACAGGACGTCCAGCCCGAACAGATGACCCAGGAGCAGTTCCTGCGGCAGCTCCAATTGACCCTCGAAAGGCTGCCCAACCAGATCCCCCTTTTTCTCTTCACCCGGCCCGGCCAGGATGATGTCTTCGTGCAGGCGGCCCGTCAGCTGGTGCGCTCTTTCCGCGAACTGACCGACAAGATCGTCTTTCGCGAATATGACCTGGATCACGAAATGGCCCGCAAGCACCGCGTGGAGCGCGCGCCGACGCTGCTCTTCGCGCCCGAGCGCTGCAACATCCGCTGGTTGGGCGCCCCGCTGGGCGAGGAGGGCCGGACGTTCCTGGAGATGATCATCCTGCTGGGGCTCGGGCAATCCAATCTCAACGACCAGGCCAAAAAGGTGCTCGATGGGTTGCAGGAGCCGCGCCAGGTAAAGGTCTTCGTCAGCGCCACCTGCCCCTACTGCCCGCAGCAGGCCGTCAACGGGGTGCGGGCGGCCATCGAAAAGCCCGATCTGGTCTCCCTTGAGATCATCGACATCCAGTGCAACCCCGATCTGGCCAACCGCTACAGTGCCCACAGCGTTCCCCAAACCTTCACCAACGAGACGCTGACCGGCATGGGGGCCCAGCCCGAGGAGCTGTTCATGCTCTCGCTGAAAAAGCTGGAGGAGGTGACGATTTTCATCCCCGACAGCGACGCCCCGGTGGTGGAGACCGATCTGCTGATCGTGGGCGGCGGCCCGGCCGGCTTAACGGCCGGCATCTACGCGGTGCGCAGCGGGCTCAAGGCGGCGGTGGTGGAGCGCGGGGCGCTGGGAGGGCAGGTGGCGACCACCCCGGTGGTGGAAAACTACCCCGGCCTGACCCAGGTGGGCGGCAAGTCTCTGGTGGACATCATGGTCAGCCACGCCCTGCAGTACGTTCAGATCTTCCAGGGTGAAGCGGTGCTGGACATCCAGCCGGGGGACCCCATCGAAACCACCACCAGCCGGCGCAAGTTCCGCTCCAAGGCCGTCCTGCTGGCCACCGGCGCATCCCACAAGCACCTTGGCGTGCCGGGGGAGTCGCGCCTATCCGGCAAGTGGGTCAGCTACTGCAGCACCTGTGACGGACCGCTTTTCAGGGGCAAAAAGGTCATCATGGTCGGCGGCGGCAACAGCGCCGTGACCGAGGCCCTGCACCTGCATCACATGGGGGTGGAGGTAACCCTCGTGCACCGCCGCGACGCCCTGCGGGCCCAGCAGTATCTCGTTAAAAACCTCGAGGAAAACCGGATACCGGTGCTCTGGAACACCGAGGTCAAAGAGATCCGGGGCAAGGACCGGGTGGAAGAGGTCCTGCTGGTGAACAACCGCAGCAAGAAAACCTCGACCCTCAAGACCGACGGTGTTTTTCTGGCCATCGGCTACGAGCCGGCGGTGGAGTTGGCCCAAAAGATCGGGGTGGCCCTGACCGAGGACGGCTACATTCAGCGTGACGCCAAGCACCGCACCAACATCCGCGGCGTCTACTCGGCGGGTGACGTGGAGGGGGGCTACAAGCAGATCGTGACCGCCGCCGGCCAGGGGTCGGAAGCCGCCTTGGCGATCTTCGAGGATATGATGCATCCCTACTGGGAGGAAGCCAAAGCCCAAGCCTGAACCGGTGCCGGAGCAGGTGAC
>JASFIY010000263.1:0-4469 GCA_050122415.1 Desulfobacteraceae bacterium | reverse complement strand
CCCCAGCCGGGGGCCGCGGACGCCCAGCCGCTGGCGCCGCTCTTCACCGCCTGGGGCATCCGCAGCAGCGCCCCCCAGGCCGTGGCGGACATGGACAATCCCACCCGCCTGCGCAACGAGAACAACCAGATCGAGGACAACCCTTTCTGGCTGTCGATCCGTCAAGACGGCATCAACCCAGAGGAGATCATCACCTCCAAGCTGGAAAGCCTCCTGCTGCCGGTGGCCGGCAGCATTGAAAAAACCGCGGACGGCCCGGTGACCTATCAAGCCCTGGTGCATTCCAGCGCCAACGCGGCACTGGCCGACGGGTTCAGCGCGCGCTTCGGCATCGGGGAAGTGCGCAGAACTTTCCAGGCATCCGGCAACCCCTATGACCTGGCGGTCAAACTCAGCGGGGTGTTTCAAACCGCCTTCCCCGACGGACGCCCCCCAGCGGCCAACGAAGGCGAGAACACCGAAGACGCCGGGCAGGCGGATGCGGTCGCGGGCGAGCCCCTGCGGCAGGGGGTCAAGGCCGCCACCGTGATCGTCGTGGCCGACGCCGACATGCTCTTCGACGGCTACTACGTCAGCCGCCAGAATTTTCTCGGCTTTGAAATGGCGCAGATTTTCAACGACAATTTGAACTTTGTGCTCAACGCCGCGGAAATGCTCGCCGGCGGCCAAAGCCTGATCAATATCCGCTCGCGGGGCAAGTTCCAGCGCCCCTTCACCCGGGTTCAGGCCCTGGAGCAAAAAGCCCAGGCCCGCTGGCTGGACCGCGAACAGGAACTGCTTCAGAAAATAGACGCCACCAACCAGAAGCTGCAGGAACTCGAGCAGCGCAAGGACGCCTCCCAGAAGCTGATCCTCAGCGAGGAGCAGGAGGCGGAAATCCAGAAATTCCAGGAGGAAAGGCTGCGCATCAACCGGGAGCTGAAGGTGGTGCGCCGCAACCTGCGGGCCGATATCGAGGCGCTGGGGACGACCGTCAAGCTCATCAATATCTTCCTGATGCCGCTGCTGGTCTGCATCGCCGGGATCGGTTACGCGGTTTACCGGCGCAACCGCAAGCGCCCGTGAGCGCAGCCAAAGCGCCGCTCCCAGGCCTGCCCATGATCCGGTGGCCCGAAGCTGCGGACGCGGCACGGGGACGCCGAAAAGGGGGGGTATGAAACTGAAGACCGTGATCGTCTTGCTGTGCATTTGCGCCGCCCTCGGCGCAGCGGCGGTTTTTATCACCCGACCGCGGCCGGCTGCAGACGGCGGCGCCCTGCTGGGGCAAAAGCTGCTGCCGGATTTGCCCATCCAAAAGATCAGCGCCATCACGCTGGCCGGCCCGGATGAGGAGGTGCGGCTGCAGCTCAAAACCGACACCTGGACGGTGGCCAGTCGCTTCGACTTCCCGGCCGATTTCGCCAAGATCACCCGCCTGGTGCAGCAGCTGCGGGAGATGAAAATCGGGCGGGCCTTCGAAGCCGACGCGGAGATCATCGAGCGCCTGGCGCTGACGCCCCCCGGAACCGGCGGGGCCACCCCGGAGCAGACCGCCACCCGCATCAGCCTGCTGGACGCCCAGGGCAGCGCCCTGGTGAACCTGTTCCTGGGCAAAACCTCCCCCCAGACGGGCACGCAATACGTGTTGCCGGGGGAGAGACAACAGGTGTACCTGGTGGACCAGAGCTTTCAGTTTCTCGGCAAAACGGCCGCCGAATGGCTGGATACCGGGCTTCTGGACATCGCCGCGGAGAAGATTCAGGAGGTGACCGGCCGCGACCCCAAAACCGGGAAGGCCCACTACACCCTGCGCCGACCGGCCGAAGGCCAACCGGCCCAGTTGGTGGCCGCACCCGGTGGGCAAGAGGTCCGCCAGCCAAAGGTGGACGAGGTCTTCCAGGCCCTGTCGGACTTTGAAATCGACGATGTGGCCGATCCCGAGGCTTCGGTTCCCGACGCCGGCGATCTGCTGATGGAATATCGGCTCTTTGACGGCAGCACCTACAGCCTGGAGATCGGGCCGGCCCTGAACGACAACCCCGAGGCCCACTATCTCAGGGTGCGGGCCGCCTTCCAGGAGCCGGCGGCCGAAGGCGAAGACGCCCCGGCCACCGATCGGGCGGCTGAAATCGCTGGATTGAACCAGCGCTTGGGCGCCTGGACTTACCTCATCCCCCAGTGGCGGCGCGACAGTTTCACGGGGGATATGCAGCGCTTTCTGGAACCGGCCGAGGCCGCCGGCGAGGCCAAGTGACGGGCGCGCCAAGGCACCGCCAAAAAGCGCTTGACAAAGCCCGGGAAGCTTCCCTAAAATACGGTCATCTGATCCCGTTTACGGAATTTAAAACCCTACAATCATGAAACCCGACCTGGCGCAGATCTATCTCTGGTACTGGTGGTGGCGACCCGCCATCAAGGGGCTTCGACCGGTTACCGGATAGTTTGCGCCGTCAGGCAAAACAAAACTGACCCAGGACCGCGGGCCCCAAAGCCCGCGGTCCTGTTTTCCCCCAAGCGCCGTGGGCCCTGCCCATGGCGCTTTTTTTCGTCATTCCGTGATCACCATCAAGAGGAGATTTCCCATGCTGATCGTCATGAACCAGAACGCCACACCGCAGGAAATTCAGGCCGTCGTGGCCACCATCGAGGCCAACGGCTACACCGCGCGGCCCATTCCGGGCGGGGAGCGGGTCTCCATCGGCATTCTCAACAACAAGGGCCCCATCGACGCCGACGCCTTTTTGGGGCTGCCGGGAGTCAAGGACGCGGTCCCCATCACCCGGCCCTACAAACTGGTCAGCCGGGAATCCCAGATGGAAGACACCATCATTCACGTCGGCGATGTGGTCATCGGCAACGGCCACATGACGATGATTGCCGGCCCCTGCGCCGTCGAAAGCGAAACCCAGGCCATGACCATCGCCAAACTGGTCAAGCAGGCGGGCGCCGAGATCTTCCGCGGCGGCGCGTTTAAACCGCGCACCTCACCCTACTCCTTTCAGGGGTTGGGCCTGGAGGGCCTCAAGATCCTGGCCAGGGTGCGCGAGGCCACCGGCCTGCCGGTGGTTACCGAGGTCATGAACGACGACACCTTCGACCTGGTGGAGGAGTACGCGGACATCATCCAGATCGGCACCCGCAACATGCAGAACTTCAGCCTGCTGCGCCGGGCCGGAAAAGCCCGCAAACCGGTGATGCTCAAACGCGGCATGGCCGCCACGATCGACGAGTGGTTGATGGCTGCGGAGTATATTCTCGAAGGCGGCAACAGCGCGGTGATTCTGTGCGAACGCGGCGTGCGAACCTTCGTCAACCACAGCCGCAACACCCTGGACATCTCGGCCGTGCCGGTGGTCCGCAAGGAAAGCCACCTGCCCATCATCATCGACCCCAGCCACGCCGGCGGCCGGCGGGACCAGGTCATCCCCTTGAGCCGTGCCGGGGTGGCCGTGGGCGCCCACGGGCTGATGGTTGAGGTTCACCACACCCCTGAAAAGGCCTTGAGCGACGGGGCCCAGTCCCTTTACCCGCATCAGTTCGAAACCCTCTGCCGCCAGGTGCGGACGATCTTCGAGACCTTCCAGGAGCCGTAACCCCATGACCCCCGTCACGATCCAGGGCAGAGAAGGCACCTCCACGATTCTGGTCGGCGAAAATTTCGACCGGCTGGCCGCGCGCATCCCGCTTTCCCAAAGCGTCCTCATCACCGACCACAACCTCTGGCGGATCTACGGCGAGCGCTTCCCGCCGTGCGAGGTGATCCGCATCGGCACCGGTGAAGCCAGCAAAACGCTGGCCACCGTCGCGGCCATCTTCGAGCGGCTGGTGGCCATCGAGGCCCAGCGATCGACGTTTATCGTGGGTATCGGGGGGGGGGTCGTCTGCGACATCGCCGGCTTTGTCGCCGCCACCTACCTGCGCGGCGTGGCCTGCGCTTTGGTGCCCACCTCGCTGTTGGCCCAGGTGGACGCCAGCGTCGGGGGGAAAAACGGAGTCAATTTCGGCGGGTATAAAAACATGGTGGGCACGTTTCGCCAGCCGGCCTTCGTCCTCTGCGACCCCCGGATGCTGCGCAGCCTGCCGCGGCACGAACTGACCGCGGGGTTCGCCGAGATCGTCAAACACGCCGCCATCGCCGACGCCGCCCTCTTCGCCTATCTGGAAAGCCGCTGGCAGGCGGCCCTGGCCCTTGACCCCGAGGTCATCATTCACCTGGTGGCGCGCTGCGTGGCCATCAAGGCGGGGGTGGTCCGGCGGGACGAACGCGAACAGGGGGAGCGGCGCAAGCTCAATTTCGGCCACACCTTCGGCCACGCCCTGGAGAAGACCACCGGTGCGCCGCACGGCGAGGCGGTGGCTGTCGGCATGCTGGTCGCCGCGGCGCTGTCGGTCGACCGCGGGTTGCTGCAACAGGCCGCCTACCGGCGTCTGCGGGCGATCTTGACCCGGTTGCGGCTGCCGACGCGGATGGAGTTCGATCGGGAAGCGGT
>JASFIY010000262.1:0-4496 GCA_050122415.1 Desulfobacteraceae bacterium | reverse complement strand
GATGGCCTCCCCCAGGTGCTCCAGCGCCGCCCGCCAGTCCGGCCGCGCGCACCCCAGCAGGCGCGCCACCGCCAGGGCGCACTTGAGGCTCATGAAAATCGAGCTGCTCCCGGTCAAGAGCGCCATCCGGTCGACCTTGCCGGCGGGGCTGACGGCCCAGTGGACTTCGCCGCCGGGCGCCTGCAGGCTTAGGGCGAAGTCGATTGCGGCGCAGAGGCTGGGCCACATCTCGTGCAACAGACCGCTATCCCCGGTCACCAGGTAGTGGTGGTACAGCCCCACGGCGATGTAGGCGGCGTGGTGGGCCTCGCGCGCCCGTTGATGGGGCCGTCCGTTCCGATAGGACTGGTACCAGCTGCCGTCGGGAAGCTGGGCGCGCGCCAGCCAGCGGAAGGCGTGACGGGCTTCGGCCAGGTAGCCGCCCACCTGCAGGCCCATGGCGGCCTCGATATGGTCCCAGGGGTCGGTCTTGTCGCCCGGGCTCCAGGGGATTTCGCCGCTGGGTTGCTGGACGGCCGCGATCAGCCCGGCAAGGGCGGCGACCGAGACCGCCGGGTGTTCATTTAGGGGGGATACGGGCATTTCCATGGTCATCAGCGTCTGCCGTGATCGGAACCGGGCATCGGGACGAGGGTTATTTGGGCCGCCGGTGGTCACCCATTGGCGGTCGGCGCTGTTTTGGGCAAGGATGTTGCGCCGCCGGTGGCGGCAAGCGGCGCGGTGACGACGCCCCGGGAAAATTTCAAGCCGGTTTTGGGCGGCGCCGCCCCGCCCACCCGAACCAGGCCAGGGCGAAGAGCTGCAGCCCGAGCATCAGCACGAAACCGGCCCGGTAACCCGCGGCGGCGTAGCCACCGGCGGGGCCGGGCGGCCACAGGGTGATCACGGCGCCGATTCCCCACTGGGCGGCGAAGGCCGCGACGAACACCAGCAGGTTGAGACCGGTGTTGACCCGACCGGAGAGGGTGTCCGGGAACTGCTGGGTCAAGTCGGCGTAGCACAGGATGCCGCTGGTGCCGAAGAGCCCGAAGGCGGCCCAGAGAAGCAGCGGCGGCAGCGGCGCCTCCAGGATCACCAGGATCTGGACCGCCATGAAGACCCCCATGCCCGCGGCGGCCACGGAGCGCACCGGGACGCCCCGCCGGCCCAGCCACTGGGTGAAGCGCCCCATGAGGATAAAGCCGGCCACCATCGCCAGCGCCACCCAAAACAGGACCTGGGCCACGGCCGGTCTCTGCAGTCCGGCCACGTCCCGCAGCCAGGGGCCCGCCCACAAACCCTGAATGGAGAGAAAGGTCGCCTGGGAAAAGGTGCACCAGGGGGCGACGCGCCAGAAGACCGGACTGGTGAAAACCGTCACGATGCCCCGCAGCTGCGACCGCAGTCCGGCGCCGACGTCGGGCTGGCGCCCTTCGGGCACCACCAGATAGACGCCGCCGGCGGCGGCCAGGGTCACCGCCCCCAGGATCAGAAAAACGCCGCGCCAGTCGGTGGTCTGCAGGGCGAACTGCACCGGCGCCGTGGCCGTCAAGGCCCCCAGGCCGCCGGCGGCCAGCTGAAGCCCGTTGATCCACGGCAGGCGCTGACGGGGAAACCAGAAAACGAAGGCGGTAAAGGCCGCCATCAGGCAGGCCGAGACGCCCAGCCCGATCAAGGCCCGCCCGATGACCAACCCGGCGAGGGTCTCGGCGCGGGCGAAGAGCAGGGCGCCGGTGCCGGCCAGAACCAGCAGCACGGCCTCCACCCGCCGCGGCCCGAAGCGGTCCAGCAGCACCCCCAAGGGCAGCTGGAAGGCGGCGAAGGTCAGAAAATAAACCGCCGTCAGCAGCCCCAGCCCGGCCGAGTCGACCCCCAGGTCCGCCGCCAGGTCGGGCGCGATGACGGCGTTGACCACGCGGAAGAAATAGGAGAGAAAATAGCCCAGGGCGAAGGGGATAAATACCCGCAAGCGCTGGCTGCGTGATACGGAATTCCCCACGGCGGCGGTTTCCTTCAGGTGCTGGCACGGATGAACGCGTTTTCCATTTCCCGGCGCAATTGCGCGACGGCCCCCAGCTGCCGGCGGACCCGGCCGAGGGCCTGGCGGCCGTCGCGGCCCAGCAGGGCCGTCTGCTGCGGGCACAGGTACCAGGTGCACACCCACGGACGCAGCGGACGTGGCAGCCGGCAGCCGGCCGCGCCCAGATAGCGGCAGGGATCGTGCAGGTGCCGGCGCAACTGGGCCGCCGGTCGGGGCTGCCCGCTGAGGTGCAGGTAGAGCAGGTCGCGAAAATCGAACCAGACCCGCGCCCGCTCGCAGCAGGAGGACAGACAGCGGCTGCAGGTCAGGCTGCCCAGAGCCGTCATCACGGGCGCCAGCTGCGCCAGCCGGGCGCGAATCTCCGCGGCACACCCAGCGGCTGCCGCCAACCGCGGCCGATGGCGACCGACGGCCTGGGCCAGGCTGTCCTCGGCGGCTTGCCAGGCCGCGGCGCCGCCCCACGGCGGCAGCGGCGGATGGTACACACCAGACATGGACGTGATTCCCGGTTCTCCCGCAATCCCCCTGCCCGCACCCAAGGCCGCGGGCGCCGCACCCGGGCGGCTTTCACCGCATATCACAGGCCGGCTTCGGGCGCCAGCCGCAGATTGCGATTGACAGGCGACGGGCCGAGGCATAAGCGTGAATCGAAACCCGCCGAATCCGGCGGCCCCCCCGGGGCCGCGGCACGGAAGAATTCCACGATAGGGTTAAAGACAAGCAAGGTGCGGCATTATCTTTTGCCGAGGCCTTCAAACGCAGACCCTTCTGCCGAAGGGGGAAAGGAGGGCAGCATGTCCGAGATTCGAATGACAGCGGAACTGCGAACGGATTACGATGCGGAGGTGACCGGTCTGCCCGCCGAACGGTGGGGCGAGGCGGTCTTTAAAGTGGGTCAAGAGGAGATCGTGCTGGAGGTCAGCGTGGAAAAAAACGTGATCGTGGCCCTCATGGCCGGCGAGGAGGCGGTCTGGAAGGGCACCCTGGCGGGTCTCAAAAAGCTGCTGCGGGGGGAGATCGGCGGCCGCTGAGGGCCCCGCCGACCTCAGAGCGCCTGCGCCAGCGCCGTCTCCAGCTGGGTCAAGGCGCCGCCGTAGAAGTGATCGGCCCCGGGGATCACCACCACCCGCGCCGCCGGGTTGAGGCGTTTGACGAGCGCACCGACCGCCTCTGCGGGGGCGATCGCATCCCCGGCCCCGGTCACCGCCAGCCGCAGCCCGGGCAGGGCCGGCAGCGGGTCGAAGTCCAGAACGGCCACCGGCGGCGAGACCATGATCTGACCCGCATCCAACTCGGCCGCGACCGCGGCGCGGGCGTTGACCCAGCTGCCGAAGGAATAGCCGGCGACAAGGTCGGCCTCGAAGCCCGCCGCACGCAGGTAGTCTAGTGCGGCCAGCAGATCCCGCTGCTCGCCGCGGCCGTCGTCGTAAGCCCCCTGGCTTGCGCCCACCCCCCTGAAGTTGAAGCGCAGGGCGCTCAGCCCTTTCCGCCGGCAGGCCGCGGCGATGGCCATCACCACGGGGTTGTCCATATCCCCGCCGTAGAGGGGGTGGGGGTGGGTGATCACCATCGCGCGCGCCGCGCCGTTGTCCTCGAGGATCCCCTGGAGCCAGAGATTTTCGCAAAGAAACCGGATGGGACGCGCCATGCTTCACACCTCTGGTCTGTCGAAACCCGCCACAGGCCCACCCCTAACGGGAGATTTTCCTGAGAACCCGGAGGATTTCATCCCCGAAAACCCGCTTCTGCCAGTTCTTCAAATCCGGCAGGCCCTCGAGGTCCGGCGGGCGACGGGGGTTGCGGACCGCAAGGGCCGTGATGAGGGCGTTGTTGCAGAGCAGCCCGGGTGAGAGGCCCAGGGCGCTGCCGCGCCTTTCCCGCCAGCGTTTGAGGGCCTCGGCGCGGCTGGCCGCCGCGGGGCTGATCGTGGGCACCTGCGTGCGGGGGTAGCGCGGCAGGCGATTGGGCGGCAGGGCATCGGCCTCGGCCACCGCCGCGAGCAGCGCCCGGGACAGCATCTTTACCTGCTTGGGGCTCAGGGCGCCGGCCGCTTTGAGGGCCTCCAGGCTGCGCGGTCGGGACTGGGCCAGTTTCAGAACCGCCGCGTTGGACAGCACCTTGAACGGCGGCCGGTCCTTCTGGGCGGCCAGCGTCTGCCGCAGCTGCAGCAGCGCTTCCAGCACGGCCAGGGTCGCGCGGTCCAGCCGCCCGGCCCCCTTGAAGCGCAGAAACAGCGGCTGGACGTTGTCCTCGGGGGCCCGCACCCGGGTGAGCAGGGCGCACTCCTCCTCCACCCAGGACAGGCGACCGGCATCCTTCAGCTCGGCGGTCAGGGCGGCCGCCAAGGGCAGCAGCAGGCTGACATCGGCCGCGGCGTAGGCCAGCATCTCGGGCGGCAGCGGACGCTGGGACCAGTCGCGCTTCTGGTATTTCTTCTCCAGGGCCACGCCGAAGCGCGCCTGCAGCACGGCATTCA
>JASFIY010000261.1:0-4501 GCA_050122415.1 Desulfobacteraceae bacterium | reverse complement strand
AACTTAAAATACAATCTATTAGAAAGTTAAACAAATAAATCTCATTCAGTATCGCCACATCGCCATGGGCATCCAGGAGCGCAAAGAGCGAGAAAGAGAACGGCGTCGGCAGCAGATCATGGTCGCGGCCAAACGCGTTTTTTCCGACAAGGGCTTCTCCAAGGCCACCATGGAAGACATCGCCAAAGAAGCTGAACTCAGCCCCGGCACCCTCTACCTTTACTTCAAGAACAAGGATGAGCTCTACGCCTCCCTGTCGCTGCGGATCCTGCAGTACTTAAACCTCAGGCTGAACCACGTGCGCAAGGAAAAATTCGCCGACCCCGATCAGCGCATCGCCGCCCTCAAGGCGGCGATGTACGATGTCTACGAGTTCGACCCGCTGATTCTCATCAACATGTTTCACCTGCAGTCCAGCGAAACCCTGAAGAACCTGTCCCCGGAGCTGCTGGCGGACATCAAGAAACTCTCCAGCGCCTCCCTGGGCAGCATGGCCAAAATCTTTGAGGAGGGGATCGCCAAAGGGGAGTTTGTCAACGAGCACCCGGTGGCCATTGCCGATATCGTCTGGGCCCTTTTTTCGGGCCTTGTTCTCCTGGAGGAGAGCAAGCGCATCTTCAACCGCGACAGCAACTATCTGAAGAGCACCCTGGAAAGCGCCTTTGAGATTCTCGGCCGCGGCATTCGCGAGGCCCCCGCGACCAAAGAACCGCCGGGATAGCACGTGAACCGATTCCCAAATCGAAAGGAGGTGTAAAAAAACCCACGGAACTTCGACCGCCACCCACCAACTGCAAACCAAGGAGGACATCAATGAGTGAGAAAACCGAAATGCAGGCATCCGAAGCTTCCATTGCGGTGCACTGGCAGGAAGAAGATCTCGTCTATCCGTCGCCGCAATTCATCGCCCAGGCCAACATGGTCGACCCGGAAGTCTACAATCGCTTCAGTCTGGAGAATTTTCCGAATTGTTTCAAGGAATACGCGGACCTGCTGGACTGGTACGAATACTGGCACACCATTCTGGACACCAGCGACGCCCCCTGCTGGAAGTGGTTTGTCGGCGGCAAGATCAACGCCTCCTACAACTGCATCGACCGGCATCTGGCCAAAAACCGCAACAAGACGGCGATCCACTTCGTGCCCGAACTGGAGCAGGAGGGCTACCAGCACGTCACCTACCAGGAGCTGTGGGTGCGGGTGAACGAAATGACGGCCCTCTTGCGGGATTTCGCCGGGCTGAAAACCGGTGACCGGGTGACCCTGCATCTGCCCATGACCCCCGAGCTGCCCATCACCATGCTGGCCTGCGCCCGTCTGGGGGTGATCCACTCCCAGGTGTTCGGCGGCTTCAGCGGCCGTGCCTGCGCCGACCGGATCGTGGACTCCCAGAGCCGGGTCCTGATCACCATGGACGCCTACTACCGCAGCGGCAAGCTGCTGGACCACAAGAAAAACGCCGACATCGCCGTCGACCTGGCCGCCAAGGACGGTCAGAAGGTCGACAAGGTCCTGGTCTGGCAGCGCTACCCGGGCAAAGCCTCCAGCCCCACGGCGATGGTCGACGGGCGCGACTACTTTGTCAACGATGTGCTCAAGGATTTCTACGGCGTCCGCGTGGAGCCGGTCAAGATGCCGGCCGAGGCCCCGCTTTTCCTGATGTACACCAGCGGCACCACCGGCAAGCCCAAGGGCTGCCAGCACAGCACCGGCGGCTACCTGGCCTACGTCACGGGCACCGCCAAGTACGTCCAGGACATCCACCCCGAAGACGTCTACTGGTGCATGGCCGACATCGGCTGGATCACCGGCCACTCCTACATCGTCTACGGCCCGCTTTCCCTGTGCGCCTCCACCGTGATCTACGAGGGGGTGCCCACCTACCCGGATGCCGGCCGCTCCTGGCGCATCGCCCAGGACCTGGGGGTCAACATCTTCCACACCGCCCCGACCGCCATCCGCGCCCTGCGCAAGGTGGGCCCTGACGAGCCGGCCAAGTACAACTACCACTTCAAGCACATGACCACCGTGGGCGAGCCCATCGAACCGGAGGTCTGGAAATGGTACTACAAAGAGGTCGGCAAGGGCGAGGCCATCATCGTCGACACCTGGTGGCAGACCGAGACCGGCGGCTTTCTCTGCAGCACCCTGCCGGCCCTCAAGCCCATGAAGCCCGGCAGCGCCGGCCCCGGCATGCCCGGCATCCACCCCATCATTCTGGACGACAACGGCCAGGAGGTGACCCACTCCGGGACCGCCGGCAACATCTGCATCCAGAATCCCTGGCCGGGCGGCTTCCAGACCATCTGGGGCGACCGCGACCGCTTTGTCACCAACTACTACGCCCGCTACTGCAAAAACCCGGAGAGCAAGGACTGGCGCGATTGGCCGTACCTCACCGGCGACGCCGCCATGAAGGGCGACGACGGCTACTACCGGATCCTCGGCCGGATCGACGACGTCATCAACGTTTCCGGACACCGCCTGGGCACCAAGGAGCTGGAGTCCGCGGCGCTGGTGGTGCCGGAGGTGGCCGAGGCCGCGGTGGTGCCGGTGGCCGACGACATCAAGGGCAAGGTGCCGGATCTGTTCGTGGCCCTCAAACCCGGCTTCGAGGCCAGCACCGATCTGGAAAAACGCATCTCCCAGGCGCTGGCCACCGAGATCGGCGCCATCGCCAAACCGCGCAAGGTCTGGATCGTCAAGGACATGCCCAAGACCCGCTCCGGCAAGATCATGCGGCGCGTGCTGGCGGCGATTTCCAACAACCAGGACGTGGGCGACGTGACCACCCTGGCGAACCCCGAAATCGTCGAGGAAATTCAGAAAATGGCCAAGGCCTAAGGCCTTTTGGGAATCAACCGCGAGCCTGGCGGGGGAGCGCCAATGCGGATGGCGCCCCCCGCCGACCCCGAAAAACGGAAAGGAGGTGATGGCAAAACGATGGGGACCTCCGGCCGCCGCTGGCCGCGACCAGTGCGCCGGTTAATCGATTTTTCGAAAAATCAAGGGGGGAAACATGAGCGGAACCACATGGGTATACATATTCCTTGGAATCTACATCATCTATTGCTTCTACTGGGGGCTTAAGGGCTATTTCACGGAGAAGACCTCTTCGGGTTACGCGATCGCCGGGCGTTCGATTCCCTTTTTCGCCTTTCTGCTGGCGGCCACGGCGGCCTCCTTCAGCGGGTGGACCTTCATCGGCCACCCGGGCCTGATCTGGCGCGACGGGTTGGCCTATGCCTTCGCCTCGTTTTACGTGCTGACCATTCCCATCACCGGCACCTTCTTCTCCAAGCGCACCTGGCTGCTGGGCAAGCGCTACGGGTTCATCACCCCCGGTGACATGTACGCCTACTATTTCAACAACGAGTTCCTGCGCTACCTCGTGGTGGCGACCGCGGTGCTCTACTCCATTTTCTACTCCGCCGTGCAGCTGATGGCCGCCGGCGCGCTCTTCAACGTCATCGCCGGCGTGCCCTTCACCTTCGGCGCGATCTTTCTGGCCTTCGTCGTCTGGTTCTATGTCTGCACCGGCGGGCTGAAGGCCAGCACCTGGGTCGGCGTCATCCAGTTCGTGCTCCTGGTGGGCGGCATCATCCTGCTGGGCATCTTTGTCATCATCAACCCGCAGTTCGGCGGCTGGTCGGCGTTTTCGGCCCAAGTCGCCCAGATGGAGGTCAAGTACTTGGAGGTGCCGCGGGTCATCAACTGGGGCTTGGGGGCCGCCAAGGGTGAAACGGTCTGGACCTCGGTCATGGTGCTCACCTACATGTTCGCCTTGATGGGGATCCAGTCCTCGCCGGCCTTCACCATGTGGACCTTCGGGATCAAGAACCCCAAGCCCTTGGCCTGGCAGCAGGCCTTCATGTCGACCTTCGTGGTGGGCTTCGCCCTGTTCTTCTTCACCGCCTTTCAGGGCATGGGCGGGCGCGTCCTGCAGGCCATGGGCGATCCCAGATTCGCCGAACTGACCGATAAAACCCTCGTGCCGCTGCTGATGCAGAACTTCCTGCCGCCCTTCGTGCTGGGGATCGTCTTCGTGGGGGCCATCGCGGCGATTCACTCCACCGCGGCGCCCTACATCGGCACCGGCGGCTCGATCCTGCTGCGCGACGTCTACTGGCGCCTGATCAAGAAACAGGAGGCCACCGACGCCGAGCAGATCTGGGTCAACCGCATCCTGGCCACCGTTCTGACCGCCGCGGCGCTGACCGTCGGCATGACCTCCACCGCGGCCCTGGTGATCCTGGGGGCCTTGGCCACCGCCTTCGGCTTCGTGATGTACGTGCTTCTCCTGGGCGTCATCTGGGGGGTCCGCTTCCCGGCCATCGGGGCGGTCCTGGGGGTCCTGGCCGGCATGATCGCCGTTTACCTGTCCTACAAGGTCTGGCCGAACCCGCTGTCCATGCACTGCGCCTTCTGGGGCACCTTCACCGGCCTGGTGGTGGCCTTCATCTGCCGCGGGCTTGGCTTGAAGGACACCAAAGAGACCATC
>JASFIY010000260.1:0-4505 GCA_050122415.1 Desulfobacteraceae bacterium | reverse complement strand
CCGCCGAAAGCCCCACTCGGGCCCTGGCGGCTCAACCTTTCCAGGGCCGCCGGATCTGCAGCTTTTTGATCCGGTAGCGCAGGGTGGAGGGATTCATCCCCAGCACCGCCGCGGCCCCCCGTTCGCCGCTGATACGCCACCCGGTGGCCTGCAGCACCCGGGCGATGTGCTGGCGCTCGACGGCGGCCAGCGAGTCGAACCGGGGTGTCTCCTGGGAACCGGGGGCCGGTTGGACCGGGACGGCCTCCAGGGTTTCGGGCAGGAAAAGCGCGGCACCGGTGCTGGTGATGATGGCGCGCTCGATGACGTTTCTCAGTTCCCGGACGTTTCCCGGCCAGTCGTAGGCCATCAGGGCCTCCATCGTGGCGGCGGGGATCGTCGCGATTTTCTTCCCCATCCGGGCGGCGATCCGGGTGGTGAAATGCTGCACCAGGGGCGGAATGTCCTCGGGGCGCGCGCGCAGCGGCGGCACCGTGATGGGGTAGACGTTCAGGCGGTAGAAGAGGTCCGCCCGGAACTTCCCTCCCACCACCGCGGCGTTCAGGCGGCGGTTGGTGGCCGCGATGACGCGCACATCGACCTTGCGCGTTTTTGTCCCGCCCACCCGCTCGAACTGGCCTTCCTGCAGCACCCGCAGGAGTTTGGCCTGTAGCTCAAGAGGAATCTCGCTCACCTCGTCGAGAAAAATGGTGCCCCCGTCGGCCAGTTCGAACCGGCCCTGGCGCTGCTGGGTCGCCCCGGTGAAGGCGCCTTTTTCGTGGCCGAAAAGCTCGCTTTCCACCAGCGTCGGCTGCAGCGCGGCGCAGTTGAGCTTGATGAAGGCGTTCTCGGCGCGCGGACTGTGGCGGTGGACGTAGCGGGCGACAAGCTCCTTGCCGGTGCCGGTCTCCCCCTGGATGAGGACCGTGCTGTGGGTGGCCGCCACCTGGGCGGCGCTGCGAAGAACGCTTTCAAGCGCATCGCTCTTGCCCACGATCTCGGCGGAATCGTCCCAAGAGCGGACCTCCTCCCGCAGGTATTCCGTCTCCCGCTCGAGCCGGCTGATCCGGCGCTCGGCCGCGATGCGGTCGTTGACATTGCGCAGAATCAGCGTCAGGAAGCGATGCCCGTGCATCTGGAAGCACGACGCGGTCACCTCGGCGGTAAACGGGCGGCTGCCCGGGCCGATGGCCTGAAGCCCGCCGGCCACCCAGAGGGCGCGCTTGTCCGGCGGGAGGGTGTCCAGGCGCTCGATCAGCTGGCCCAGCTTGTCGCGGCTGGCGGAGGTGAGAAAGGAGCTGAAAGGCTCCCCGGTACCGGTCTCCGGAGCCAGGCCGAAAACGCTGCAAGCAGCCGGGTTCATCCGAACCACCCGCATCTCCTCGTCAAGCTCCAAAATGCCGTCCATGGCGCTGTCCACCAGGGCTTGCAGCTCGGCCTCCCGCCCCCGCAGGGCCTTCTCGGTCCGGATACGGCGCAGCTCGGCGGCCGCGCGCGCGGCGAAGATCTTGAACAGCGCCAAATTCCGGGGCGCTTGGGGCATCGGTTGGTTGTCGATGACCGCCAGGTGGCCCAAAACGGCCCCCGTCTGATCCGTCAAGGGCACCCCCATGTAGCTCACGGCACCCAATTCCTTCAACTTAGCGCTGGCGGGAAAGAGATCCAGGATGTTTTCCGGGTAGTGGACAAACTGGGCGTGATCGATGATTTTCTCGCAGGGCGTCCCGTCGATGTCGATCTCAAAAGGCGCCTGCAGCCGGCCGTCCATACAAAAGGCGAGGGTCTTCAAGCGCCGCAGGCGCTCCAAGTAGACCGTCACCCAGGCATAACGGGTCTTGAGCGCACTGGAAAGGCTCGTCACCAGCACCCCGAAGAAGCGCTCGCCGGTTTCCGAGGCGGTCCCCTGCAGCACCGCCCGCAGCGGGTCGTGGTGATCCAGTGCGCACAGGCACGCCTCGTGGTCGTCTGACATGGCCGCCCCCCCCCATCAGGGTTTCATTCGATCCCGGGTCGCCGGGTGTAACTGATCAAAAATATGACGCAACCGGGGCAAACGCAAATCGGAGGGGGGCGCTCAGGACCGTGGGGAAGAAGACGGGTTTGAAAAGCCATGGCGGCGGTGGCCGGCAGCAAAATGGCAAAGGGGGTCGCCCCAACCCGCTAAAGGATTTCTAACCGGACGCTAAAATTTACAACATACCGGTGGGCTATAAAACGGCCATCTGAAGGGAGCACGTAAAAAAAGCCCCGATAGAGAAAGTACCTGAAGCAGATGCCCACGGAAGGACAAGGTGATGGCGCCCAAACCGATTTTCATAAGCCCGAACACGCAAAACCACAGAATGGAGTTTTTCCGAAACTTTCGCTGCCCCATTTATGAAGCATGTCTGGACGAGGCGGCGGTTTCAAACCTCCTGCTGGATTGCGGCATTTGCCCGAACCGCAAACTGAAACGCCACCAATCCGCTTATATGACCTTCAGCCATGCCGAGCTTGCCGCGATCCTGGCGGATGATTCTTAGGGGCGCACCCCGTTGCCTCAACCGCCGCCTTCCAGTTACATCCTGTAAACCATGGCGTTGATATTCATCCCGGCCCCGACGGATGCGAACACGACGACATCGCCGGGGTCAAGCCTGTGATTTTCCAACTGCCCGCGCTGCAGAAGGTCCAACAAGGTGGGCAAGGTTGCCACCGAGCTGTTTCCCAGCCAGGAGATGGTCATGGGCATGACATCTTCGGGGATTTCTTTTATTCTGTAAAGTTTGAACAACCGTTTCAGTATGGCTTCATCCATCTTTTCATTGGCCTGATGGATCAGAATTTTTTTGACGTCGGTTAGATTCAATCCTGCTTTTTCGAGGCACTCCTTCACCACTTCGGGCACCACTTTTAGTGCATACTTGTATATCTCATGGCCATGCATCTTCATGAACAAGTCGTTGCGATCGTGCTCCGGATTGTATGATTGGTCCAATTTTAGGAGATAGGCATGATTCAGGGTATCGGATCTGGTAACATGTGACAGGACCCCAACATCACTATCGGTGGACTCGACGAGGGTCGCGCCGGCGCCATCGGAGTATATCATGCTGTCAATGTCATGGGGATCTGAAACTCTCGAAAGTGTTTCAGCACCGATCACCAAAATTTTTTTGGCATCACCGGATTGGATGTAGTAATTGGCAATTATCATCCCCTGCAACCAACCGGGGCAACCGAAGGGGATATCAAAAGCAACGGTATAGGGGTTTTCAATTTTCAGATGATGTTTAACCCTGGCAGCGATGGTTGGAACCAAATCGCTTCTTCGGTTGTCCGCCCTGACATCCCCAAAATTATGCGCCACTATGATGGCATCAAGCTTTTCCTTATCAACCCCATGGAGTGCTTGCCGGGCTGCCTGAAAAGCGATATCGGATGTATTCAGGTCTTTTTCCACATATCTTCTGTTTTTGATACAGGTTATATTTTCCAGTTTTTCGATGACATCAACGGTCGATTTTGTGATTTTTGTTCCATCCGGATTGAAAAATTGATGACCCATGAAATGTCGGTTGGGTATCTTCAAGCTCGGAAGATAGCTTCCGGTTCTGGTTATCATCATATTGGGCATGATGAAATCCACCTCCCTGCCGTTGGCCATGGGTGTTGAAAAGACGCCGGCTTTGAGGGCCTTGAAGCGGTCGCCGGCCATGTGCACGCTATTGAGTCGCTCATCCTTATTTTGTCTTTATGAGTATTTTCTGAATTATAGAGCCGCGAGCTGAAAATCAAGTGAATTCCCGGAGCCGGGCGACGGATTGCGTGATCTGCGGGCCAACCCCTTTGGCCCTGATGAAACCGGGTCGCGGCCTTCGTGACGGTCCGGGCCACAAACACGACCCCCGGTCACCGAACGATAACCGTTCCCACCAGGTAGGCGCTATAGCCGACGTAGCAGGCCAGCAAGGCCGCGCCCTCAAAGCGGTTGACGCGCCCGGGTCCGCGAAACCCGTAGCCGATGAGGAAAAGGGAAACGGTCAAACCCGTCATGACCAGAATGTCCCGTGAAAAAACCTCGGCAGCCACCGCCGTCGGGTGGATCGCCCCGGCGATGCCCACCACGGCCAGGGTGTTGAACAGGTTGGAGCCAAGCACGTTGCCCAGAGCGATGTCGTGCTCGCCTTTGCGGGTGGCGACAAGCGACGAGGCCAACTCCGGCAGCGATGTGCCCAACGCGACGATGGTCAGGCCGATGATCAGATCGCTGACCCCCAGCCCTTGCGCAATCGCCACCGCCCCCCAGACCAGGATGCGCGAGCTGGCAATCAGCACCGCCAGCCCGACCAGCAGCCAGAAGAGCGCCCGCCGGATCGGCATGGCGTAGACCGCCAGTTCCTGCGCCATCTCGCGGCCCAGGGCATCGGTCTTTTTCCGCAGACCCTGCCAGATGGTCCAGACCATCATGCCGCCGAAAACCACCAGCAGCACCAGAGCGTCGACCCGCGTGAGCTGCCCGTCCCAAAGCTGCCAGGCGGCCAGGG
>JASFIY010000259.1:0-4516 GCA_050122415.1 Desulfobacteraceae bacterium | reverse complement strand
CGGACATCCGCGCCCTCTGGGAGGCAAGCCCGGTCAAGCGCACCCCGGCCGAGTGGGCCCTGCGCTGGGTCTGGGACCGCCCCGAGGTCGGGGTGGTGCTCAGCGGGATGGACTCCTGCGCGCAGCTGGATGAAAACTGCCGCATCGCCGGGGAGGCGCTGCCAGCTTCGCTGCTGGCCGAGGAGCACGTGCTGATCGGCCGGGTGCGCGACCGCTACCGCGAGCGCATCCGGGTGCCCTGCACCGGCTGCGGCTACTGCCAGCCCTGCCCGGAGGGTGTCAACATCCCGCGGATCTTTGCGCTCTACAACGACGGCTTCATTTTTGGCAGCCACCGCTGGGCGCGGATCATGTACACCCAGGTGAGCAACGCCGGCCAAACGGCCCTGAGCTGCAGCGCCTGCGGCCAGTGCCTGGAGGCCTGCCCCCAGGGGATCGACGTCATCGCCCGGCTGCGGGAATGCCACGGGCTGCTGACGGCGCCCAACGATCGCGGGACGGGTACGGCGGCCTCCGCGGCCCAAGGGTCGGGAAGGGGGGAGGGCAACGATGGGTGAGGACCGGCGGCGGGCGGCGGACCCCGAGGCGGCCGAGCGCTACCGAAACCAGGCCGCGATGCTGGCCAACAAGGTGCTCAAGCGCTACCGCCACCTGCGCAAGCGCTTTGCGCGCGAGAACATCGAGGTCTTCAGGCTTTACGACTGGGATATCCCGGAAATTCGGGCGGTGGTGGACTGGTATGGCGGGCATCTGGTGATCGGGGAATACACCCGCACCCAGTCCACCCCCGAGTGGCTGCCGCTGATGGGCGCCGCGGTTGCCCAGGCGCTGGGGGTGCCCCGCGATAAGCTGCACCTCAAGCAGCGGCGCGCCGGCTTCCAGGGGGGCCGGCGCTACCGGCGCCTGGATTTCACCAATCGCAGGATCGTCGTCGCCGAACGGGACTTCCGCTTCTACGTGAACCCCTACGACTACATCGATACCGGCCTTTTTGCCGACCACCGCAACACCCGTCAGATGATCCGGGAGGCATCGGCGGGCAAGGATTTTCTCAACCTCTTCTGCTACACCGGCACCTTTTCGTGCTATGCGGCCCGGGGCGGGGCGCGCACCACGGTCTCGGTTGACCGGGCCGAAACCGCCATCCAATGGGCCCGGGAAAACATGGCCCTCAACGCCATCCCCGAAGCGGGCAACAGCCTGGTGCAGGCCCACGCGGACGATTTTCTGAAAAGCGCCCGGCGCCGGCAGCAGCGCTTCGATCTGGCGGTGGTGGACCCCCCTTCCTATTCCACCACCCGTGGGCGACGGGAGGGTTTCGACATTCTGCGCGATCACCCGCTGCTGCTGGCCGCCGTTGCGGCGCTGATGCGCCCCGGCGGCACCATCTGGTTCTCCACCAATCACCAGGATTTCACCCTCGCCATGGACCGGCTGGCGGTGGCCGCCGTAGACGAGATCACCGCCGTCACCATCCCCGAGGACTACCGCAGCAAACGCAAAACCATCCACCGCTGCTGGAAGATCACGGTTTAAAAAGCTGCCGCCGTGGGATGTCTCCCCCCACGGCCGGCGGCTGCGGCCTTTGCTTGAAAGCCGAAGGCCGCCCCGGTGGATTGGGCTTTTGCCAGATGCCGGGAATCGTGCTAAGGGGCTCTACTGTCGCGGCGATAAATAATCCCCCAAGATGGCGCCGGATTGTGGTTCGTCACCCAAGCCCATGCGCCGGCGCGCAGCGGGGTGTGCCGGCGGATGTAGCGCCGCTGACAGGCCCCAAGACAAGCCAGCGGTGGCCTTATTTGTTGTCGAGGCCCCTGAACCCGACCGCAGCAACCGGCGGTCATCAGCGAAGCCCTGAATCAGAAGGAGCAGGGATGGCAGCCGCCCCCCGCCGCCCCAAGAGCCCGTCGCTTGTGCGCCGGCTGGCCCGACCGCTGGTCTGGCTGCTGGCGGGCTTGCTGCTGGTGACGGTCCTCCAGGTGGCGCTGCTGCGCTTTGTCAACCCCCCGACCACGATGAGCGTGCTATGGGAGCACACCCGGCAGCGCATCAAGGCCAAGCCCTACCGGCCGCCCGCCCAGGTCTGGCAGCCGATCGAAAAGATATCCCCGCACCTGCGCAGGGCCGTTCTGGCCGCCGAGGACCAGCGTTTTGCCAAGCACCACGGGTTCGATCTGGTCGAGATCCGCAAGGCGGCCAAAGACATCCTGCTCCAGCAGCGCGTCCGGGGGGCCAGCACGATTTCCATGCAGACCGCCCGGACGGTCTATCTGCTGCCGGCGCGCAATGTCCTGCGCAAGGCCCTGGAGGCCTACTACACCACCTTGATCGAGCTCTTCTGGGACAAGCGCAGGATCCTGGAAATGTATCTCAACACCGTGGACTGGGGCCCGGGGGTGATGGGGGCCGAGGCGGCTTCCCAACGCTATTTCAAAATATCCGCAAGCCGCCTGGACCCGCGCCAGGCCGCCCTTCTGGTGGCGGTCCTGCCCAACCCGCACCGCCTCTCGCCGCTTCGGCCCAACAGCTACGTTCGGGAGCGGGCCCGGCGGATTCAGGCGGAGATGCACAGGATGCCGCTGTTGTAGGGCCGCTCAGCGGAGGCCGGCTGGGCCCTCAAGCCTTGCGCCGCAAAACGGCCTTCTGCTGCGCTTTTTTGGCCGCGTTTCTCTCCACGAAGATCGGCCGCCCGCTGAAGGGGTCCTTCCCCGTGCGGTACATCAGGGTGGACCAGGTGGAGGGGGTGGGGGTGAAGATCTGGACCTGCTCGGGCAGCAGGTGCAGCTTGCGGAGCGCGAAGGCCCGCAGCTGGTGCATGTCCGCCAGGCTGCAGCCGGGGTGGGCGGCCATCAAATAATAGGTCAGAAAAGCCGGCAGGCGGTGTCTTTGCCGAATGTCCTGAAACAGCCGGATGAACGCCTCCAGGCATTCCCGGCCGGGTTTGCCCATCAGGTCCAAGACCGAAGCGACCACATGCTCGGGGGCGATTTTTAGCTGCCCGGAGACGTGGTGGCGCAGGAGGGTTTCCAGATAACGGGCGCCATTGGCGCGGTCCTGCAGGATCAGGTCGTAACGGATTCCGGAGGCGACGAAGACCTGGCGCACCCCGGGCAGCCGGCGCAGGGCTTGCAGCAGGCGGATCTGGCGGCCGTGGTGGACCGGCAGGTGACGGCAGGCTGCGGGAAAGAGGCAGCTCTTGTCGTGGCAGGCGCCCTGGCGCGTTTTTCGGCGGCACTCGAAGCCGTACATGTTGGCCGTGGGGCCGCCCACGTCGGCGATGATCCCCTTGAAGGCCGGGTGGCGCGCAAATCCGGCCGCCTCGCGCAGCAGGGAGCCCTCGCTGCGCGAGATGACGTGCCGGCCCTGGTGCACCGCGATGGCGCAGAAACGGCACTCGCCGTAGCAGCCGCGGTGGGAGGTGAGGGAGAAGCGGATGGTCTCGAGGGCCTTGACGGGGCCGTCTTTTCCGTAAAAGGGGTGGACGTCGCGGGCATACGGCAGCTCGTAGACCCGGTCGAGGGCCTCCGGAGAGGGGGGCGGCGGGGGCGGGTTCTGGACGAGGTAGCGGGTGTCCTGGCGCTGGGTGAGCCGGCGGGCCGTGAGCGGGTCGGCGTTTTCGTAGAAGCTTCGGAACATCGCGCGCAACCGGTCGTCGTCCCGGGCCGCCTCCTCGTGGGACGGCAGTTCGATGTCCGGCCCCGGAAATTCGACCATGGGCGGGGGCACCCCGCGGCTGATGTAGCAGATGCCGCGAAGGCTGCGGATCTCTGCCCCCCGGCTCAGTCGGGCGGCCAGCTCCAGGACGGTCTGCTCGGCCATCCCGTAGACCAGCAGGTCGGCCTTGGCGTCGAAGAGGATCGCGCGCCGCACGCTGTTCGACCACCCGTCATAGTGCGAAATGCGCCGCAGGCTGGCCTCGATGCCCCCCAGGACAATCGGGCGGGTGTCTTTGAAAAACCGCCGGATGAGGTTGCTGTAAACGATCACGGCCCGGTCAGGGCGCCGGTTGTTGATCCCGCCGGGGGTGAGGTCGTCGCTTCGGCGGCGCTTGCCGCCGGCGGTATGGTTGGCCACCAGGGAATCGACGCAGCCGCCGCTGACCCCCCAGAAAAGAGCCGGCTCGCCCAGCCGGCCGATGTCGCGCGCGCTGTGGACCTCCGGCTGGGCGATGATCCCCACCCGGTAGCCGGCGGCCAGCAGCACCCGGCCGATGACGGCCACCCCGATGTGGGGCGAATCGATATAGGTGTCCCCGGTCACCAGAATGACGTCCAGCTGGGACCAGCCCAGCCGGCGGACCTCCTGGGGGGTGGTGGGGATGAAGGCCGGGCTGCCGGGGGCGGTGGCGGTGTCTTGGGACATGACGGTGCCTATGGGATTGTGACTGGCCGGCTGCCCCGCGACCCTGACCCGACGCGCCAGGCGGGGGCATGCCGGCTTGAAACGCTACCGCGGGGGACGCCCCGGGCTCAGGGAGTTTTCCAATGTCCGAAAAGAAAAAATTCTACGCGGTGGC
>JASFIY010000258.1:0-4527 GCA_050122415.1 Desulfobacteraceae bacterium | reverse complement strand
AGGGTATAATTTCTACACCGGCAGGGGCAAGTTGGGCCACGCCCTTCCCTACGCCAAGCTGCGAGAGGATGCGATCGCCATCGCTCGCCGGCTTCTCACCCTGAATCTCCAGCGATCCGCCAAAGTGGCGGTGGTGGCCGAAACCGATCCGAACTTCATGCGCCTTTTTTACGGCTGCCAGTATGCCGGCCTGGTCCCCGTACCGCTGCCGGCATCGATCCGTTTGGGCGGCCACAAGGCTTACGTGGGTCAATTACGCCGGCTGCTGACCAACTGCCACGCCCAAGTGGCCGTGGCCTCCCCCGTTTTCCTGCCGTTTCTGGAAGAGGCGGCCGCAGGCCTGGACATCAGGTTTCTGGGCACCGCCGAAGCCTTGCTGGCCTTGCCTGGGGCCCAAACCCCGCTGCAGCCTTCCGGACCGGACGAGCTGGCCTACCTGCAGTACACCTCGGGCAGCACCCGCTTCCCGCGCGGCGTGATGATCACCAACCGGGCCGTGATGAACAACCTGGCGCACATCATCCAAAACGGCGCCAAGATCCGCCCCGGCGACCGGGCCATGTCCTGGCTGCCCTTCTACCATGACATGGGGCTGGTGGGCTTTGTGCTCTCCACCATGGCCTCCCAGCTGTCGGTGGACTACCTCTGCACCCAGGACTTCGGGATGCGCCCCCGCATGTGGCTGAGCCTGATATCGGAAAACCGGGCAACGATCTCGTTCAGCCCGCCCTTCGGCTATGAACTGTGCATGCAGCGCCTGGGGGAAGCCCCCGGTGCCCAGTTTGACCTGTCATCGTGGCGCGTGGCCGGGATCGGCGCCGAACCGATTCGCCCGGAGCCCCTGCAGCGATTTGCCGAGATGATGGCCCCCAGCGGTTTCGACAAGAATGCCTTTCTGGCATGCTACGGGATGGCCGAATGCTCGCTGGCGGTGAGCTTCCCGCCAACCGGCGCGGGACTTCAGATCGACCGCGTCGACCCGGAACCCCTGGCCCGATACCAGCAGGCGATGGCGCTGCCCGAGACGGGGAACGCCCCGGAAAAGGCCAAGGTGTTCGTAAAATGCGGGGCCCCCCTGCCGGACCACGAGGTGACGGTGCGCGGCGCCGACGGCCGGCCGCTGCCCGAAAGGCATGTGGGCCAGCTTTTCGTCCGGGGGCCGAGCGTCATGTCGGGTTACTTTGGAGAAGAAGCCTTGACGCGCGAGATCCTTTCCCCGGACGGGTGGCTCAACACCGGTGACCTGGCCTATATCGCGGACGGGAGCATCGTGATCACCGGGCGGCAGAAAGACCTGATCATCATCAACGGCCGCAATATCTGGCCCCAGGACCTGGAGCACATCGCCGAGAGCCAGCCGACGGTGCGCATGGCGGATGCCTCGGCCTTCCCGGTCACCGGCGCCAACGGCGAGGACATCACGGTGCTGGTGATCGAGTGCCGTGAAACCCGCCCGGAGAAGCGCGCGGAACTTCGCAACCAGGTGCGGCGCCAGGTGCGTCAGGAATTGGGCATCGACTGCTTCATCGAACTCGTGCCGCGCAACACCTTGCCCAGAACCACCTCCGGAAAGCTGGCACGCTCCGAGGCCAAGCGCGACTTTATGCAACGGGTTGCCGAAGGCACGGTGACGCTGCCGGGACTCGAGGACGACGGCGAGCGCTTGCCCCGCCGGACTGTTCGTGCAGCGGCCGGGCGCGCCTAAAGCCTTCACGTGTCCTTACCCTCCCCCCCATCCAGAACCGTGGCCCTGACGGGAGCCACCGGTTTTATCGGCGCAACCGTGATGCGGCGTCTGCTGAAAGCCGGTTTTGCGGTGCGGGCGCTGTATCGTCCGGCCGGCCGGCCGGATCGCCGATGGCCCAACGCCGTGGCCTGGGTGCCGGGGTGCCTCGAGGACGGGGACAGCCTGACAGGGCTGCTGACCGGGGCCGATGCCGTGGTGCACTGCGCCGGGCGCGTGCGCGGGGTGGACGGACACGAGTTCAATCAGGTCAATGTGACGGGCCTGGCGCGACTGGTGCGCGCCGCGCGGCGGCTGCACCCGGCACCCCGGATTCTGTCAGTTTCGTCGCTGGCCGCCCGTGAGCCTCAGGTCTCCCCGTATGCCGCCAGCAAGCGGCTGGGTGAACAGGTGCTGGCAGCCGAGGCCGGGCGGCTTTCCTGGGTGGCGCTGCGCCCGCCGGTGGTTTACGGGCCGGGGGACCGGGAAACGGCCCCGCTGCTGCGCTGGATGGCCCGGGGCATCGCGCCCCTGGTGGCCGATGATAAGAACCGGTTCTCAATGATTTTTGCGGAAGACCTGGCCGAGGCGGTGATCGCCCTGCTGCAGCAGCCCGTCTGGCAAGGCCAGGTTTTCGAGCTCCACGACGGGCACCGCGGCGGCTACTGCTGGCGGGAGGTGATCGAAGCGGTTTCCCGTGTGACCGGCCGGACCGTGCGCGGCTTCAGGCTTCCGCGGTCCCTGATCCGCTCCGTGGCGGGCCTCAACCTGAGGGCGGGCCGCGCCCTGGGTTATGCACCGATGCTGACGCCGGGCAAGGTGCGCGAACTCGGTCATGCGGACTGGACCGCCGACAACACCGTCATTTGTCGGAAGACCGGATGGGCGCCGATGACGCCCCTCCAGGAGGGCCTGCGGCGAACCCTCGCCTGCCTTGCGGCCGGATGAAACACCACTACTTTGCCGTACAGAGGACCCCAATATGCAAGCCAAAGAAGAGATCCTGATGCAGGTCACCGGCATGATCAAATCCCTGGCGCCCGAGCATCCGGAGATCACGGCGGAGACCGATCTGGTGGCCGACCTGGACTTCGACTCCCTGAAGGTCATGAAGCTATTGGAGCAATTGGAGGACCGCTTCGACATTTCGATCCCGCTCAACCTGCTGCCGGGCATTCGGACGGTGGAAGACTTGACCCTGCAGCTGCAGCGCATCATCGGTGAGGAGTGACCGTGGCCATTTTCGACAAATTTCAGCAGCTGGCCGCCACGCGGCGCAACCTGGCCGCGCACGGCCTCGCCACCGTCAACGTGGTGATGGAAAAGCTGCTCTCCCCCACGGAGGCGATCGTAAACGGCCGGCGCACGATCCTGGCCGGCACCAACAACTACCTGGGACTGACCTTCGACCCGGGGTGCATCGACGCCGCCTGCCGGGCGCTGCATGATAGCGGCACCGGCACCACCGGCTCCCGGGCCGCCAACGGCACCTACAGCGGCCACGTCGCCCTGGAGCAGGAACTGGCGGATTTTTTCGGCTGTCGCTATAGCATCGTGTTTTCCACCGGCTACGTCGCCAACCTGGGGATGATCGCCACCATGGCCGGGCCCGGCGACGCGGTGGTGATCGATGCCGACTGTCACGCCAGCATCTATGACGGCTGCATCCTGAGCCGCGCGGATATCATCCGCTTCCGGCACAACGACCCGGACGACCTGGACAAGCGCCTGCGGCGGCTGGGAGATCGCGCGGCCAACACCCTGGTGATTGTCGAGGGGCTCTACAGCATGCTGGGGGATCGCGCACCGCTTTCCGCCATCACCGCGGTCAAGGCCCGCCACGGCGCCTACCTGATGGTGGACGAGGCCCATTCGCTGGGGGTGCTGGGAAACCATGGCCGGGGCCTGGCCGAGGAAGCCGGCGTCGCGGATCAAGTCGATTTCATCATCGGCACCTTCAGCAAGAGCCTGGGGGCCATCGGGGGCTACTGCGTCAGCAACCACCCGCAACTCGATCTGATCCGCTTCGCCAATCGCCCCTACGTGTTCACCGCCTCGCCGTCGCCTTCGGTGATCGCCTCCACCCGCCAGGCCTTGGCCGCCTTGCGCGCCCGCCCCGAGCTGCGCCGGCGGTTGTGGGAAAACGCCCGGCGGCTGTATCGCGGCCTCCAGGACCTGGGGCTGACCCTGGGGCCCGAGGTCAGCCCCATCGTCGCCATCCGGATGAACTCCCCGGAAGCGGTCGTGCGTTGGTGGTGTGCCCTGCTGGAACGCGGCGTTTACGTCAACCTGGTGCTGCCGCCGGCGACCCCCGACGGCGGGGCCCTGCTGCGCTGCAGCATGAGCGCGGGCCACACCCCCGCGCAGGTCGATCAGATCGTGGCGGTCTTCGCCGCGCTGCAGGCGGCGGGGGAGACCCCGGGTCCCGCAGCGTGACCGGCGCGGCCCCGGGCAGCGCGAAGAGACGGCCCGGCAAAAGAAATCACGCATGCAGTTACTGATCACATTCGTTCGCCGCTATCCGCTGGAGAGCGTCGTCACCGTCCTGTCGCTGCTCTTGGCCGGGATCGCCGAGGGCTTCGGCCTGTCGATATTGCTGCCGTTTCTGAACATCGTGATCGGGCAGCAACCCCTTGCGGGCGCCCAGGCCGGGGAGGGCGCCGTCACGGGCGGGTCTCTGGGGTTTTTCGAGCCCGTCGAGCGCTACCTGCGAGACAGCGTGGCCAACATCGGCATGCCGGCGACGGTCGCCCTGCTGCTCGGCCTTTTTCTGGTCTCCATCATTATCAAGTGCCTGCTGGTTC
>JASFIY010000257.1:0-4529 GCA_050122415.1 Desulfobacteraceae bacterium | reverse complement strand
GGGATGGGTTGGCAGGGCCCGGGCGGGCAGCCGGCGCCCCTTTTGGGCGTCGACCCTGCACCGCACAGGGGAATAGTAGGACCGATTTCTGAAATTTAAAGAGGCGGTGGCGGCACCGGGGGCGGGGCACGGCGCCAGCCGCCGGCTATGGCGGCGCCGGCCGGGCCGGGCTACTATGGTTTTTTCTTCAGCAGCTCCGCCAGGGCCGCAAAGGGGGAGTGGGTCAGGGCGCCCGGGTCTTCCTCCGGCGTGGTGTCGCTGCTGCCTTCGACGTGGTCGATGTAGCGGCTGTGTTCGTTGTCATGGCAGTACAGGCAGAGGTTCTCCCAGTTGCTGCCGTCGGGCGGGTTGTTGTCGTGGTTGTGGTCCTTGTGGTGAACGGTCAGCATGCGGAGGTTCTTGCCGGAAAATTCCCGGCCGCAGCGGGCGCAGATCCAGGGGTGGATGCGCAGGGATTGCTCCCGGTAGCCTTTGAGGCGCGCCTCCCGCGCCTTGCGCGCCTCGGCCACCACGCGTTGGATCCCGGCCTGGGCATCCGGTGCCTCGGGTTTTTTGGCAGCCATTGCGTGTCTTTGACCTCTTGGTGGGTTTGGGGTTTCAGGGGCGGGTTGCCGCCAGGACGGTCCCCGGGGGTCAGGGCAGCACCAGGGCCTTGATTCCCAGCGCCGCCCCCAGCCAGCAGCCGGAAACCACGGCTGCCATCTGCGCGCTGCGGGCCCACCAGGGCGGCAGCCACTTGCGCTGCAGCATCAACCCGACGGAAATGACGTGCAGCGGCACCCCCAGGCTCAGGCCCAGGGCCAGGGCCTGCGGCAGCCACCCCTGACCATGGGACCCGGTCAGGACGCGCTCCACCAGCACACCGCTGGCGGCATGGCTCATCACCTTGGCGAGCAGCAAGAGGCCCGTCAGGATGACCAGGTTGGCAAAAAATCTGAAAATCTTCACGGGCATATGGCTCAATTTCCACCGGTGGGGTACTGATCAACCGCAGTGCCACCCCTTCATACCCTGTGCCGGCGGATTTTTCAACGGGCGCCTGGGCGCCGCCGCGACAATTGCGAATCCGTTCATCAGGCTGCCGTTTAGGGTGGCACGAAAGGCGTTATGCGCACGCTAACGGGACGGCGGGCCGCCTCCCAAATCCTCCCCCAGGCCAAGGCGTTTGGCGCCTCTCTGGCCGGTTTGGCGGCCGTCTCGGATCCTCAGCAGGCCTTTGACATCAGCCCTGCCCCCCGCCCTGGGGGTGCCGGAGCCGGGGGCGCCGCCGCCGGCAGCGATGAAAGCCCGGCCGCCGCGCCCCCGCGCTGGCCCGAAGGCGCCCGCAGCGTGCTGGTGGTCGCCCTGGCCCATCCCGACGACAAACCCGAGCTGGACTGGTGGTTCGGCCACCGCGACCCGCCGGGAAACCGCATCCTGGCGGGAATCGTCGGCCGCCTGTGCGAATGGTTGGCCGCCAGCGGAGAGATCCGCACGGTTCACCTGCCCTACCAGATCGAAAAAGGGGGCATTTACCTGAAGGATGCCGGCGTTTTGGCGGGATTGGGCTGCATCGGCCGCAACAACCTGCTGGTGACGCCGGAGTACGGCCCGCGGGTCAGGCTGCGCGCCCTGACCCTGGACCGGCGTCTGCCCCCCAGCGGCCCGATCCGCTTCGACCCCTGCCGCGCATGCGATGACCGCTGCCGCCGGGCCTGCCCCCAGGACGCTTTTGGCCGCCCACCGCTAAAGGCCGCCGCCCGCGGCCGCCGTCGGTTGCCGGTGCGCACCGGCGCCTATGAGCGCGCCGCCTGCAACCGCCAGATGGAAATGGATGCCGCCGCGGCTCTCGCGAAGACGGTTGCGGGGTTCGATGAAGCGCTGCAGATGATCCGCTACTGCCGCCGCTGCGAGCTGTCCTGCCCGGTGGGCCGGGAAGCCTGAACCCCGGCGGCATCCGCGTCGAGTACCCCGGCGCCCTTCGGCCGTGTCCCGCGGCAGCGATTTGGGGTTGATTTTC
Source organism: Desulfobacteraceae bacterium (assembly GCA_050122415.1). Taxonomy (GTDB): domain Bacteria; phylum Desulfobacterota; class Desulfobacteria; order Desulfobacterales; family JAABRJ01; genus JAABRJ01. The sequence goes on along the minus strand of JASFIY010000257.1, from coordinate 2,530 downwards.
GTTTTTCTTTTGCCTATTCTGCCGGCCGAAAGTACCGGCTGGTGCACCACCCCGGGCGGATCGTCGAAGTTTTTCACCTGCCAGTCCAGAGAAGAAAACGGTGCCGGATGGGTGGCGCGCGTCGCTTCAGCGTAGAGCAGAAAGATATCGCGATTCGGGCCGGTCGACCTGGTAAACCCACCCGCTGCGGGCGGGTTTTTTTTTGCCGCCGGGTCGGCATCCGGTTTCAAAGCGACCCATCCACCGCCGCACCCCAAGCGGTGCCCGGCGGTTGACCGGGAGGCCGACGGGCGAGCGCCCGCCGTTCCCATCAAACACCCCGAAAAGGAGGAAGGCATGAAAAAATGGTCTTTGCTGTTGTCTGGCGTTGTGGCGGCGTTGATGCTGGTCGGGGCCCCGGTCGGGGCCCAGGATGTGATTCCCATCGGGGTCTACCTGCCGCTGACCGGTCAGAACGCCTTCGGCGGACAGCTGGAACTGGACGGGATCAAGCTGGCCCACGCGGAGATGCCCGAGGTGCTGGGCAAAAAAGTAGAGCTTTTCGTGGTGGACAACAAGTCCGACAAGGTGGAAGCCTCCAACGCCGTCAAGCGCCTGATCGAAAAGGAAAAAGTCGTGGCCGTGCTGGGCACCTACGGGTCTTCGCTGGCCATGGCCGGTGGCGAGGTGGCCGAAATGGCCGGTATTCCCATGGTGGGCACCTCGTGCACCAATCCGCTGGTGACCCAGGGCAAGCAGTACGTTTTCCGGGTCTGTTTCATCGACCCCCTGCAGGGCGCCGGTGCCGCCACCTACGCCTACCAGAACCTGGGCAAACGCCGCGCGGCGCTCTTGATCGACGTGGCCAGCGACTACGCCGTGGGGCTTGCCGGCTTTTTCGAGCGCTCCTTCGTGAAGCTCGGCGGTGAGATCGTCGCCAAACTCAAATACAACTCCGGCGACCAGGATTTCACGGCCCAACTGACCGAGATCATCAGCAAGGAGCCCGACATCCTCTTCATCCCGGCCTATTTTTCCGAAGGCGCGATCATCATGAAGCAGGCCCAGGAACTGGGGGCCGGGTTCCAGATCATGGGCGGCGACGCCATGGATCACCCCGACATCGTCAAGATCGGCGGCGATGCCGTGGAGGGCTTCATCCACACCACCTTCCCCTACGATCCCTCCATGCAGGACATGAGCCCGGTGGCCCGCAAATTCACCGAAAACTGGCGACAGGCGCATCCCGACGCCGATCCCAACGTCAATGCGGCCCTGGGCTATGACACTTACGCCATCGTCCTGGACGCCATCCAGCGCGCCGGTTCGGCCGACCCCAAGGCCATCACCCAGGCCTTGGCCGAGACCAAGGGCTTCGAGGGGGTCACCGGCTCGACCACCATCAACGCCACCCACGATGCCGAAAAACCGGTGGGAATCGTCATGATCAAGGACGGTAAAAAACAGTACATCGACACCATCGCACCGCAGTTGTAGGGGTCGCGCTAAGAAATAATGCCACCATGTGGCGAAGGATTTCGGTTCGTCATCAAAGCCCATCTGTCGGCGCATAGCGCGATATGCGCCGGCAGATGTAACGCCGGGGGCGGGCCAAAAGACCTGTAAGATGCGGCATTGTTTTTTGCCGGGGCCCTGAGCCGGAGGCGGCGGTTCGCCCGCCACCTGCGACGGGGGGCCCGCCGGGGCCTTTCCGGCAACTGCCTGCCCCGACCGCCGGCGGTCGCTGGCCGCCGCCTGGCGCATGTCCGCGCGCCCGCCCCCAGAGTGAAGGCGTCATGACCTTTTCAATGTTCGTCCAGCATTTCCTGAATGCCCTGACCCTGGGCAGCCTGTATGCGCTGATCGCCATCGGCTACACCATGGTCTACGGCATTTTGCGCCTGATCAACTTCGCCCACGGCGAAATTTTCATGCTGGGCGCCTATTTCGTCTTCTGGGGGGTGGTGCTGCTGCACCTGCCGTGGGCCGTGGCGGTCCTCGGCGCCATCCTGATCACCGCCTTCACCGGGGTGCTGGTGGACCGGGTGGCCTATCGCCCGCTGCGCGAGGCACCCCGGATTTCGGCCCTGATCAGCTCCATCGGGGTCTCGTTCTTTCTGCAGAACCTGGCGATCGTCGTTTTTTCCGCCATCCCGCGCCAGGTCCACCGCCCCGATTGGCTGGCCAAGGTCATGATCCTCGGCCCGGTGCGGGTGCTGCCGTTGACCCTCTTCGTGCCCCTCCTCTCCCTGATCCTGATGCTGGGGTTGATTTTCATCGTCTACAAGACCAAGCCCGGGCTGGGGATGCGCGCCATATCCAAGGACATCGAAACCAGCCGCCTGATGGGGGTTCCGGTCAACCGCGTGATTTCGCTGACTTTCGGTCTTGGGTCGGCGCTGGCGGCGGCCTCGGGTATCATGTGGGCGCTGCGCTATCCCCAGCTGCAGCCCATCATGGGGGTCATCCCCGGCTTCAAGGCCTTCATCGCGGCGGTTCTGGGAGGCATCGGCTCCATCGGCGGGGCGGTGGTCGGCGGGGTGCTGCTGGG
>JASFIY010000256.1:0-4532 GCA_050122415.1 Desulfobacteraceae bacterium | reverse complement strand
TAATCCGGTGCCGGGTTGTCGGGGTGGGTCTGGAGCAAGGCCAGGGTGAGCAGCAGCTCGGCTTGGAGAGCCGGTTCAACGGTCTGCTCGAGTTCGCGGCTGGTTATGGCAATTTTTTCGACGAGGCTCAGAGGGGGGGAATCGGCAGCCGGCGGCGCCGCGGGGGCGGGGTCCTGCAGCGCCGGGGCACACCCCGCAAAGCCCAGTAGCAGCAGCAGGCAGAGACCGGCCCGCAGCCGTTTGCCCGTATGCGCGGCGATGATCCTGGGTGATGTCAGCATGGTGCGGCGCCTCTCCGGGTATCCACCAGGTGGCTTGCGGGCGGCGATTCGGCGTGGGGTTTCAGTATCATCGCAACGACTGCCGGGAACCCCAAAAAATAAATTGAAATGCTATTCATTTTCAGATAGTTGAATGTGTGTGGGCCGGGTCTCAAGCCGGCGGCCGCGACCTTTGGGGCGGTCGGTGAAAACCCAGGCGGGCCGCCGTGACGACCCCATCCCGGCAAAAATGCCCTGCTCACCAAGGTCTCCCCCGCCGGTCGTCCGGCACCCCGGTTTCAGAAAGAGGAGGCAGCATGCTCACAGTCAGAGACATCATGACCCCCAATCCCCTGACAGTCGTCGCGGAGGCGGAAATCGCCGAAGCCATCGCACTCCTGCTCAAAAACGATTTCAACGGTCTGCCGGTGGTGGACGCCGGCGGCGCGCTGGTGGGCATTCTGTGCCAGAGCGACCTGATCGCCCAGCAGAAAAAAATGCCCACGCCCTCCCTCTTCACGCTGCTGGACGGCTATATCCCGCTGCAATCCGCCAAGCATCTCGAGAAGGAAATGAAAAAAATCGCCGCCCTGACCGTGCGCGACGCCATGACCGCCGACCCGGTCACGGTTTCCCCCGAAACCACGGTCGAAGAGGCCGCCACCTTGATGGTGGACAGGAGTTTCCACTCCCTGCCGGTCTTGGACGGGGCCGGCAACCTGGTGGGCATCGTGGGCAAGAAAGACATTCTCAAGACCCTGGTCGGGCAGAGCGCCTGAACCCTCGGTGCTGCGAACAGCCGGGTCCGCCGCCCCGGGGCCCGGCGCGCCTCGGGGGCTCAGAAGGGCCAGAAGCTGTTGTCGTTCCAGACCGTTTCCTTGATCTCGCGGTCCAGCGCCACCAGGAAATTGAGGTGCTCGCGCTCCCACTCCGCCAACCAGCCGTAGAGGGCCTTTTCCTCCTCGTCCGAGGCCGCCTGCTGCTGACCGGCGTAAACCGCGACGGCTTTCTCCTCCATGGCGATGGCCGCCGAAATGGCCGCGGCCTCAAAAGCCGCCGCCGCGATTTGGCCCTTGAGTTCCGCGGTCAAAACCTGGGATGCCACCTGGCTGCCGTTGTTTGGGTAGTTCCCGGCGGTGAAGCGCTGTTGGGTCTGGAGGGCCTTGAACTGTTCGGTGAGGATCTCGATGTGTTGGGCCTCTTCAGCCGCCATGGCGTTGAAGAATTTCTTGACGGCCGGGTTTTCGGCCTGCTCGGCCACCGTGTGGTAAAAGGTGCGGCCGCGGGTCTCCAGCAGCAGGGCGTTTTTGAGAATTTCGAGGGAGTTGCTCATGGTGGTCGTCTCCTTGGGGCTTCGGTGTGAGGGGGGTTTCCTGTCGGGTGAACATTGCCGCTGAGGCTAATACCTTAAAATTCGCCTTTTTTCACCTCCGTCAAGGGGTGCCCGGTTCCCCTGCGAGGCTTCCCCAAACCGCGCCGGGGCCCTGGAGCCCCTGGATGCGGGCCGTGACCAGGCGGTTTTGGAGGTGGTCCGGGCCTGCCAGCAAAACCGGGATGTAGTTGGCACTGACCCCCCTGAGCAGCCCGGTGGCCGGGTCTCGCCGGCCCTCGATCAGCGGCGTCAGGCGGCGGCCCCTGAACCGGTTGTAGAAGGCCGTTTTTTTGGCCTGGCCCAACGCCCGCATGACGCTGCAGCGGCGTTTGATTTCCCCGGCCGCCACCCGCTCCGGGAATTCGGCCGCCGGGGTGCCGGGGCGCGGCGAGAACGGGAAAACGTGCAGATAGGTGACCGGCAGGGCCTGGATCAGGGCGCGGGTCTGCTCGAAGGCCCGGGGGCTCTCCCCCGGAAACCCGATCAGGGTGTCGACGCCGATGGCGGCATCCGGCATTCGCTGGCGAATGGCGAGCACTAACTCGCGGAAATCCTCCCGGCTGTATGGTCGGCGCATGCGCCGGAGGATGCCGTCGTCACCGCTTTGCAGGGGAATGTGAAAATGGGGGCAGAGCCTGCCGGAAGCGGCCGCCATGTCCACCAGGGCGGGGGTGATTTCTCCCGGCTCGATGGAACTCAGGCGGATGCGCGCCAGGCCCGTTTCCGCCAGCAGGCGCCGCACCAGTGCGGTGAGGTCCCATGGGGGGCTGAGGTCGCGGCCGTAAAGGCCGAGGTGGATGCCGGTCAGCACCACCTCGTGGTAGCCGGCGGCTTCCAGCCGCTGGACGCGGGCCACGACGCGCTGCGGGTCCATGCTGCGGCTGCGGCCGCGGGCATGGGGCACGATGCAGTAGCTGCAGAAGGCGTCGCAGCCGTCCTGGATTTTCAAAAACGGCCGGGTGCGTCCGCCGGTCACGGTGATTCCCGGGTCGCCGAAGTCTGTCAAACGGCGGGCCGCGTCCGCTCCCAGGGCGCCGCCGGAGACCGGCTCCGCCGCCGACAGCAGCATTTCCGGGATCCGGTGCTTGTCGCCGGCCCCGACAATTTCCCGAACGCCGATCTTGGCGATCTCGCCGGGTGCGCTCTGGGCGTAGCAGCCGGTGACGATCACCCGGGCGCCGGGGTGACGCCGGGCGGCCCGGCGAATCGCCTGGCGCGACTGCAGCGAGGCCCTGCCCGTCACGGTGCAGGTGTTGATGATGTGGATCGCCGCCGGGCGGTCGCCGTGCGCCAATTCCCAGCCCGCCCTGCGCAGGGCGGCGATGATGGCCTCGGTCTCGTAATGGTTGACTTTGCAGCCCAGGGTGGTCACGCAGAAGGTTGTCATAGGCGCTGCTCGGGTGCTTTCAGCGGCCGAACGCCGGGTGCGGCCGTCAGACGGCGGGCGCCGGATCGCTGATCCAGCCGCCGCCCAATACCTCTTCGCCGGAGTAGAAAACGGCGCCCTGTCCCGGTGTGACGGCGCTCTGAAGCGTGTCGAAGGCCACGTCGGCGGTTGCCGCGTCAAGCGGGGTGAGGGTGGCCGGGGCCCCATGGTGCCGGTAGCGCACCCGGGCGTGGGCCCGCAGGCGGGCCTGCGGCGGCGGGCCGATCCAGTTGATCGCCTCCACCCGGCAGCGGTCGCTTAAAAGATCGCGCCGGCTGCCCACCACCAGGCGGTTTTGGCGGTGCTCGATGCGCACCACGTAGTAGGGTTCCGGGGCCGGGCAATTGATGCCGCGCCGCTGGCCGAGGGTGAAGCGGTGCAATCCACGGTGGTTGCCGAGGACGTTGCCGCGGGTGTCCACGATGGCGCCGGGCCGGGGGGTAAAGCCCCTCTGGGCGGCCAGAAATCCGGTGTAGGCGCCCTCCCGGACGAAGCATACATCCTGGCTTTCACCCCCCCGGATGGGCACCAGGCCGTGTGTGCGCGCCAGGCGGAGCACCTCGGTTTTGGTCATCGCCCCCAGCGGGAAGCAGGCCCGTGCAAGCTGCCGGGATGTCAGGCGGGCCAGAAAATAGGACTGCTCCTTGAGCGGGTCCAGGCCTTTTAGCAGCTTGAAGCCGCCGCTGCCGTCGGCCAGGACCCGGGCGTAGTGGCCGGTTGCCAGCCGCGAGGCGCCCCGGTCGCATACGAATTTCAGCAGCACCCCGAATTTGATGGCCGGGTTGCAAATCAGGCAGGGGTTGGGGGTTCGGCCGGAGGCGTAGCCGCAGGTGAAGTCGTCCACCACGCGGCGCTTGAACTCTCGGCTGCAGTCGAGCACCTCCACCGGCAGGGCCAGCTGGGCGGCCAGGTCGGCCGCCAAGGTTTCGGCGCTTTCGCGCACCGCCTCGGGCACCGGCTGGGCGGATCCGCTCTCGTAGCCGGTGAAGAAATGCACCCCGAAGACCTCGTGGCCCTGGTCCTTCAGCAGACGGGCGGCCACCAGTGAATCCACCCCGCCGCTGAGGGCGATGGCGATGATCGGCTTCATTCAAAGAAGGCGGTGTTTTTGGGGCTTACCCGCATGGCCCGGGTCGGACAGGCGGCGATGCACAGCTCGCAGACGCTGCACTTCTGCTCTTCGAAGTCCACCCGCATTTCCGGGCGGATCACCGCGAGGGCGCCGGTGGGGCAGACCGCGGTGCAGGCCCCGCAGTGGGTGCAGCGTTTGGCGTCGCGTTTGACTTCCTGGGCGGCGTTTTTAACCTCGACGCCCTGATTTTTCAGGTACTGGACGCCCTCCTTGAACTTTTTGCGGTTGGGGCCGGTGAGCTCCAGCACCATGACGCCCTCTTTGCGGGGGAAAACCCTGGCGTTGAGGATATTGAAGATCAGCCCGTAGTCCTTGCAGAGGTTGCAGACGATCGGTTTCTGG
>JASFIY010000255.1:0-4543 GCA_050122415.1 Desulfobacteraceae bacterium | reverse complement strand
CGGCGGCGTCGTGCTGCCCGCCGACCCCCTGACTCCCGACTGGGCCGACAACCTGCGCCGGCAGGCCGCCCAAATCCGGGAGGCGCTGCGATGACGGGGGAACCGTCGGGCGCCTGCAGCGCCGATTCTTCCGCCTCCCGGCCCGCGGCTGCCGAATCCCCGGGGGAGACGGTGATTGCGGTCCAGGGGGTCAGCTTCGCCTACAACGGCCAGCCGGTATTAGAGGACGTGGACCTCAGTGTTGCCGCCGGGGACTTCATGGCCATGATCGGGCCCAACGGCGGGGGCAAGACCACCCTCTTGAAGCTCATGCTGGGGCTGTTGACACCCGACAGCGGCACCATCCGGATTTTCGGGCAGGCCCCCGAGCGGGTGTCACACCGCATCGGCTACGTCCCCCAGGACGTGCACGTCAACACCGATTTTCCCATTTCCGCCCTGGACGTCGTCCTGATGGGAAGGCTGAAGCCCGGACGGGGCTGGAGGCGCGCCGCCGGCCGCGACCGGGTGGCCGCCCACGAGTGCCTCAACCGCCTGGGCATGGGCGCCTTCTGCGACCGGCGGATCGGCGCGCTCTCCGGCGGCCAGCGGCAGCGGGTGTTTATCGCCCGGGCCCTGGTCTGCCAGCCGGAGATCCTCTTTCTGGACGAGCCCACCGCCAGCATCGACCCCCAGGGCCAGACCGATTTCTACCAGCTGCTGCGGGAGCTCAACCAGCGGATCACCATCGTGCTGGTCAGCCACGACCTGTTGACGGTCTCCAGCTTCGTGAAGTCGGTGGCCTGCGTCAACCGCGGCGTGCACCATCACACCGAGGCCGAGATGACCGGTGAAATGATCGACATGTACCGCTGCCCGGTGGAGATCATCGCCCACGGGCTGCCCCACCGGGTTTTCAAGGAGCACTGAGGCCGGTCATGCTGGAAGCGCTGCAGTACGAGTTCATGCGCAACGCTCTCGCCGCCGGCCTGCTGGCCAGCGTCATCTGCGGGGTGATCGGGTCGCTGGTGGTGGTCAACCGGATCGTCTTTCTCTCCGGCGGGATCGCCCACGCCGCTTACGGGGGCATCGGGCTGGCCTTTTTCTTCGGCTGGCCCTACCTGGCGGGCACCCTGGGGTTTTCCCTGGCCGCCGCGCTGCTGATGGCCCTGGTGACCCTGCATGCGCGCCACCGCGCGGACACCATCATCGGCGTGCTCTGGGCGGTGGGGATGGCCATCGGGGTGGTCCTGCTGGATCTGACGCCGGGGTACAACGTCGACCTGATGGGCTATCTCTTCGGCAGCATCCTGACGGTGCCGCGGCAGGCGCTCTGGGAGATGGCGCTGGTTGCCGCCGTCAACCTGGCCGTCGTGCTGGGGCGCTACCCGGAGTTTCTGGCCATGTCCTACGACGAGGAGTTCGCCCGCATCCGCGGGGTCCCGGTGAGGCCGCTCTACCTGCTGATGATCGCGCTGATCGCCGTGTCGGTGGTGGTCATCATCCGCGTGGTGGGCTTGATCCTGGTGATCGCCCTGTTGACGATCCCGCCCTACATCGCCGAAAAATACGCCCGCTCCCTGCTGCAGATGATCGTGTTGGCGGGGCTTTTGAGCGGCGGGTTCACCTTGGTCGGTCTCTACCTCTCCTACCGCTTCGACCTCACCTCCGGGGCGACCATCATCCTGGTGGCGGCGGCCGGCTTTTTCACCTGCCTGGCCTGGGAGCGGCTTCAAACCAGGTGCGAACGGCCGCCGGCGGCGGAAAGCGGCGGGCCGCTGCGGCGCTGAAAGGGATTCCATGTGCCACCAGTGCAACTACGTCCGCGGCCTCAAGGCCTCGGGTTTGGGCTACACCCCCAACCGCCTCAAGGTGCTCCAGACGGTCGGGCGCAGCGGCGCGCCGGCCAGCGCCCAGGAGATCTTCGCGGCCCTGCGGCGCACCAGCCGGATCAACCGGGTGACGGTCTACCGCATCCTGGACCTGCTGGTGGCCAGCGGCCTGGTGGAGCGTTTGAGCGGTGGTGGGCGAACCTTCTTCTACGGTCTGGCGCCCAGCGAGCAGCATCCGCGCCACGCCCATTTTTACTGCAGGAATTGCGGCCGCCTGGTCTGTATCAGCCCGGAGTGCCTGCCGCTGGAGAAAGTCGCCCTGCGGGGGAAGCTTCCGGGCAGAATCGAGGGCCTGCAGATCCGGGTGGACGGCGTCTGCGGGGATTGCCTGGCGGCCGAAGAGGGGGCCGCGGCGAGGCGCGGCAGGTGAGCCCCCGGCTGGTCGGCATCCTGCTGGCGCTGGGCCTGATGACGGCCTGCGCCCACGGCGAGCCCCCGGCGGGCGGTTCGGCGGCCGGTCCCTTCGGGGCGCTCCTGGCATTTTACCAGGGCCCGCTGGATCATCTCTCGGCGGTGCGCCGCGGGGAGTGCCCGATGGTGCCCTCGTGCAGCGAGTACAGCCGACAGGCGGTGGCCCGACACGGCTTGGCGCTGGGGTGGGCCATGACCATGGATCGCCTGATGCGCTGCGGACGCGATGGGCTGCGCTGGGCGCCGCGGGTAATCGTGGACGGTCGGGTAAAGTATCTGGACCCGCTCTCGGCCAACAATTTCTGGTGGGTGAGGGCCGAGTTTAGCCCGGCGGAGTCCATCGGGTCGGCGCCGGAAGGCCAGCCGGGCGCAACCCCAAACCCCTCTGGGCAGCTTTCTCAGGTTCAGCGCGCGAGGTGAAACGATGAGGTGCAAGGCATGGCGGCTGATCGGGTGCGCGATCCTGGCGCTGTGGGCGGTCTGCGGGCCGGCCCGCGGACAGGGCGCCATGACCGATGCGGCCAAAAAGGCGATTGTCTACGGGATGTACGCCGACTACCGCCGGGAATTCCCCGGTGTTCAGGAAGTGACGCCGGCCGAGGCCATGCGGCTTTCGGAAAAGGGGCGGGCGCTCTTCGTGGACACCCGTCGGCCCGAGGAGATGGCGGTCTCGATGCTGCCCGGGGCCGTCCCCCAGGCCGAATTCCTGGAAAACCCGGAGCGCTACGGCGGCCGGACCGTCATCGTCTACTGCACCATCAGCTACCGCAGCGGCCTGCTGGCCGCGCGCCTGGCCGAGGAGGGGGTCACGGTCTACAATCTTCGGGGCGGCCTGCTGGCCTGGGTCCTGGAAGGCGGGCGGGTTTACGACGGCGCGGGCGAGACCCGGCGGATTCACGTCTACGGGAAGAAATGGCGCTACCCCCCGGCGGGTTACGAGGCGGTCACCTTCGGCTTCTGGGACCGTCTGGGGCGCTGAGGGCCGCCGGCTGAAAGGCGATGGCATGAAAGAGCCCATCTATCTCGACCACAACGGCACCACCCCGCATGCCCCGGAGGTGATCGCGGCCATGCGGCCCTTCCTGGAGAATGTCTTCGGCAACCCCTCCAGCAGCCACTGGTACGGCATCCGGCCCAAGCGCGCCGTGGAGCAGGCTCGCCGCCAGGTGGCGGCGCTGCTGGGCTGCGCGCCCGCGGAGGTGGTCTTCACCAGCGGCGGAACGGAGTCCAACAACCATGCCCTCCGGGGGGTGGCGGCGGCCTTGAGCGGCCGCGGCCGGCACATCGTCACCAGCGCCGTCGAGCACCCCGCCGTGCTGGCGGTCTGCCGCCACCTGGAGGCCCGGGGGGTGGCCGTGAGCGTTGTGCCCGTCGACGGCCAAGGGCTGGTGAACCCGGCGGACGTTGCGGCCGCCATCCGGCCCGACACCATCCTGATCTCCCTGATGCACGCCAACAACGAGGTGGGCACGATCCAACCCCTGGCCGAGGTGGCGGCCCTGGCCCGCCCGCGGGGGATCCTGGTGCACAGCGACGCGGCCCAGTCGGTGGGCAAGATTCCGGTGGACGTGGCGGCCCTGGGGGTCGATCTGCTCTCGGTGGCCGGCCACAAACTCTATGCCCCCAAGGGGGTCGGGGCCCTTTACATCCGCCGCGGGGTCGGTCTGGAAAAATTGCTGCACGGCGCGGGGCAGGAAAACGGGCGGCGGGCGGGAACCGAAAATGTGCTCGAAATCGTCGGGCTGGGCCAGGCCTGCGAGCTCGCCGCCCGGGACCCGGAAGCCAACCGGGCGCGCCAGCAGACCTTGCGGGACCGCTTGGAGACGCTTTTGTTCGCCGGCCTCGACGATGTCCGCCGCAACGGGCACCCCGTGGAGCGCCTGCCCAACACCCTCAGCGTCTCCTTCAAAGGGCTCGAGGCCAACCGCATCCTGGAGGAAATCGGCCTGGAGGTGGCGGCCTCCGCCGGCGCGGCCTGTCATGCCGAGACGGTGGCGGTCTCCCACGTGCTGGAGGCCATGGCGCTGCCGCTGGAATGGGCCAAGGGAACCCTGCGCTTCAGCCTCGGTCGGATGACCAGCGCGGCTGAAATCGAGCGCGCGGCGGCGGTGGTGACCGCGGCGGTGGTCAAGCTGCGCCAGGCCGCGGCTCAGGCGTAATCGATCTCCTCCCGGAACCTGACGGCGATCCCCATGGGCTCTACCCGGACGACTTCCCCGGCCACCTTGTAGTGCCGTCGGGAGCGGGGCAGGGAAAAGGTC
>JASFIY010000254.1:0-4566 GCA_050122415.1 Desulfobacteraceae bacterium | reverse complement strand
CAGTTGAGGCACTTGGCGGCCTCGGCCACGGCCTGCTCCTCGCTGAAGCCTTTTTCCACCTCCTCGAAGCCCGCCAGGCGCGCCGCCATCGGGATGCGCGCCATGTGCTCCCGGGGCCGCGGGACAACGCTCTCCGGGATCGGGTTGAAATCCTGCTGGGGCGCCTCCAGCGGCTCGCGGCCGGCCGCGAGGTCCGCGCCGTCGATGTAGCGGGCGATGGAAACCGCCGCCTCGCGCCCGGCGGCCACCGCCCCGATGGCGATCCAGGGCCCCGACTGGGCGTCGCCGCCGGCGAAAACCCCCTTGCGGCTGGTTTCGCAGGTGATCGGATCGGCCACGATGGTCCCCCAGGCGGTCAGCTCCACCCCGCTTGAGCCTTCTAAAAACCCCGGGTTGACCCGCTGCCCGATGGCCGGGATGATGGTCTCGCATGGCACCACGAACTCGCTGTCTGCAACCGGCACCGGCCGCCGCCGGCCGCTTTTGTCCGGCTCGCCCAGCTCCATGCGCACGCACTCCAGCCCGGCGACTTTCCCGTTTTCCACCACCACCTTGACCGGGGCCAGCAGAAAATCGATTGTTATCCCCTCCTCCAGCGCGTCCTCGACCTCCTCGTTGCGCGCGGGCATCTCCGTTCGCGTCCGGCGGTAGAGGATGCTGACCTTCTCGGCCCCCATCCGCAGCGCCGAACGGGCCGCATCGATCGCCACATCGCCGCCGCCCACGATCACCACGTGACCTGTCACTGTCTTGCGCTCGTAAAGCGCCGCCTCCCGCAGGAAGCGCACGCCGGTGATCACCCCCTCGGCGTCTTCATCGGGGATGTTGAGCTTCATGCTGGCGTGGGCCCCCACGGCCAGATAGACCGCTTGGTAGCCATCGGCGGCGAGGCTGTCCAGCGTGATATCGCGCCCCAGCGCGGTGTTGTAGCGTATCTCGACCCCCAGGCGGGTGATCGCGGCGATTTCCTTTTCCAGCACCGCGGGCGGCAGCCGGTAATCGGGAATCCCCACCCGCAGCATTCCCCCGCCCACCGGCAGGGCCTCGAAAATCGTGACCTGAAAGCCGTCCAGGGCCAGAAAATAGGCGGCCGTCAAACCCGCCGGGCCGGCCCCGATGATGGCGACCCGCTCCTTGCGCGGCGTGATCTCCGGCAGGGGGGTTGCCTCCACGTCCACCTGGTCGGCCACGAAACGCTTGAGGGTGCAGATGGAGATCGGCGCATCCACCTCCTGGCGCCGGCAGGCGTCTTCGCAGGGGTGCGGACAGACCCGGCCGATCACCCCCGGCAGCGGCAGGGTGCGCTGGATGACCGCCAGCGCCTCGGGGTACTTCTGCTGGGCCACCAGGGACACGTAAGCATGAGCGTTGACGTGGTTGGGGCAGCCCTGGGTGCAGGGGGAGCGGTCTTTTTTGGTGACCGCGTAAGCCCCCGGAACCGCCTGGGCGTAGGGCCGGTAGGTGGCCTTGCGGCCGCCCAAGCCCTGCTCGAAGACGCTGGGCAGGCTCACCGGGCAGACTTCGGCGCAGTCGCCGCAACCGGTGCATTTTTTAAGATCGATGTAGCGGGCGCCCTTGCTCAGGGTGACGTTGAAATTCCCCGCCGCACCGTTGACTTCCGTGATTTCCGAAAGGGTGTGCAACTCGATGTTCAGATGCCGGCCGACCTCGACCAGTTTGGGGGAGATGATTCACATTGCACAGTCATTGGTGGGAAAGGTCTTGTCCAGCTGCGCCATGGCACCGCCGATGGACGGGCTTTTTTCGACCAGGTGAACGTAATACCCGGAATCGGCGAGGTCCAGGGCCGACTGCATTCCGGCGATTCCGCCACCGACGACCATTACCGAACCGACGACATCTTTTGACATAATACCTGTCTCCTGAAATAATTGAGCGCGGACACCGGCCGCTTCAGACAGCGGACCGAAGGGCGGGCGATTGCGACCCAGTTGGTGTTTCTGTTCGTGCGGGACCAAAATTTTTAAATATTGATTTGAAGTTTTTTTGTCAAGCACAATCCAGGATTTAGGCGCGACCGCCGGATTGTCAAAAAATCCCCTTGTTTTTGCGCCGCCATCCCAATTTTTAGGGCATACCGTGCGTCCTGACTTCAGGCGCGCGGCCCGATCGCCAGCGGAGGCCAGCCATGCAAACACCCGCACCCCGACCCGCACTCGTCGTCATCTGCGGCCCCACCGGGGTCGGCAAAACCGGCGCGGCGATAGCCGCCGCGAAACACTTCGACGGGGAAATCATCGGGGCCGACTCGGTTCAAATCTACCGCCACCTGGACATCGGCAGCGCCAAGCCGACCCGGGCGGAGCGCGACGCGACGCCCCACCACCTGGTGGATATTCTGGAGCCCGACGCGGCCTTTGACGCCCGCCGGTTTGCGGAAATGGCCGGCGCCGTGATCCGAAGGCTTTCAGCGGCGGGCAAAGTGCCCTTTGTGGTCGGCGGCACGGGCCTATACATCAAGGCCCTGCTCCACGGGCTTTTCGAGCCGCCGACGGGCTGCGGTGCGACCCGCGAGCGGCTGCGGCGGGAAGCCGCCGATCATGGCGGACCGGGCCTGCACCGGCGCCTGGCGGCCTGCGACCCCGCGGCCGCACGCCGGATTCACCCCAACGACAGCTTTCGCATCGTCCGGGCGCTGGAAATTTTCGAAGCCACCGGCCGCCCCATTTCGGACTTCCATGCCCGCCACCGGTTTGCCGAAAGCCCCTTTCAGCCCATCAAGATCGGTCTGCGGGTGGAGCGCTCCGAGCTTTACGCGCGCATCGACCGGCGGGTCGAGGCCATGCTGGCCGACGGGTTGCTGGCGGAGGTGGCCGGGCTGCTGCGGATGGGCTTTGACCCGGGTCTGAAACCCCTGCAGTCTTTGGGCTACCGCCACATGATCGCCCATCTCAGCGGCACGCTGTCGCTGGCGGAGGCGCTCCGCACCCTCAAGCGCGACACCCGCCGCTACGCCAAACGCCAGATGACCTGGTTTGCGGCCGACCCGACGATCATCTGGACCGCGCCCGCCGAACTGCCGCGCCTCTACCCACGGATCGCCGCCTTCCTGGCGCAGGCCGCGGGCCGGGCGGTCACGATTGACAAATCAGGGGCGGACCTTTAACCTAACGTATGGAAAAAGCGCCCGCCGTTGCTGGCGGGCCGAAGCGCAACCGACCCTTCCAAAACAAGAAATCGCCCATGCCCTCTTCGTTGGAGCAGCAAACCCAAATCATTCTCGACAGCATCGCCGACGGGGTCTTCACGGTGGACAAGCAGTGGCGGATCACCTCTTTCAACCGGGCGGCGGAGCGGATCACCGGCATATCCCGCGCCGAGGCCCTCAACCGCCACTGCTGGGAGGTTTTTCGCGCCAGCATCTGCGAGCAGCGCTGCGCGCTGCGTGAAACCATGGAAACCGGCCGCCCATTGGTCAACCAGTCGATCTTCATCGTCAACGTGGCGGGCGACCGGGTCCCGATCAGCATCTCCACCGCGCTGTTGCGCAGCAAAAGCGGGGAGATCATCGGCGGGGTCGAAACTTTCCGGGACCTCAGCGTGGTGGAGCAGTTGCGCAAAGAATTGGCCGGATCCCACACCTTCCTGGACATCATCAGCAAAAACCGCGAGATGCGGGCGCTTTTCGCCATGCTGGAGCAAATCGCCGAGAGCAATGCCTCGGTTCTGCTGGAAGGCGAAAGCGGCACCGGCAAGGAGCTCTTCGCCAAGGCCATCCATTCCCTCAGCCTGCGGCGCAACGGCCCCATGATCACGGTCAACTGCGCCGCCCTGCCCGACAGTTTGCTGGAATCCGAGCTTTTCGGCTACAAGGCCGGGGCCTTCACCGACGCCCGCAAGGACAAACCGGGGCGCTTGGCGCGCGCCGCCGGCGGCACCCTTTTCCTGGATGAAATCGGGGACATTTCGCCGATGCTCCAGGTCCGGCTGCTGCGGGTGCTCCAGGACCGCCGCTACGAGCCGCTGGGCAGCACCCGCTCGGAGACCGCCGATGTGCGCATCGTCACCGCCACCAACCGCAACCTGGAGCAACTCGTCGCCGAGGGCCGCTTCCGCCAGGATCTCTTCTACCGCATCAACGTGGTTAAGATGACCCTTCCGCCGCTGCGGGCGCGCAAGGAGGACATCCCTTTGCTGGTGGCCCACTTCATCCGCAAATACAGCCATCTCAACGGCAAGGACATCCAGGGGGTCGCCCCGGAGGTGATGCCGCTCTTGATGGCCCACGATTTTCCGGGCAATGTCCGCGAACTGGAAAACATCGTCGAATACGCCGCGGTGGTCTGCAAAAACAGCCGCATCGGAATCGAGCATTTGCCCCGCCACTTCCAGCCCCAAGACCTGCCCGCGGCCCCCCGCACAGCCGACGCCAGCAGCGCCGGCCGGGCATCGTTCAACGAACTCAGCCGCAGTTTCATCTACGCCGAATTGAAGAAAAACAACTGGAACCGCAAGCTGACCGCGGCCCAACTGGGCATCCACCCCTCGACCCTGTGGCGCCGGATCAAACGGCTGAAGGTCAGGCTGCCTTCCCAGGACGGCCGC
>JASFIY010000253.1:0-4567 GCA_050122415.1 Desulfobacteraceae bacterium | reverse complement strand
AGTTCCGGGAGGCGATCGGCGCTTTTCAGGAGGTGGTGGAAAAGGAGGGCGACCGGTTGGTCGAGGCGGCCCTGCTGGAGATCAGCGCCGCCCACCAGGCCCTGGGGGAGAGTCGGGCGGCCCTGCAGGCCCTGGACGAGCTGCTGGCCGTGACGGCTGACGACGACCTGAAGGATCGGGTCTGGCTGCGGGTGGGCTGGATCTTCCTCGACCAGGGGGATTTCGCCGCCGCCCGGCAGGCCTTCGCCCGGGTGCGGCCGGAGAGCCGGGAGAAGCTGGGCATCGGGGAACTCGAACAAGGCCTTGAGCGTGCAGACGATATCCCCCGCAAAAGCCCGGCGGCCGCCGGCGTCTTTTCGCTGGTGCCCGGCGGCGGCTACCTCTACACCGGTTTGAGGCGCGACGCCCTGGTGGCCTTCCTGGTCAACGGGGCCTTCGCCGCAGCCGCCTGGGAGGCCTTCGACAACGACCTGCCGGTTCTGGGCGGGATCCTGACCACGGTGGGGCTGGGGTTTTACGCCGGCAACATCTACGGTGGGGTCAGCAGCGCCCATAAGTTCAACCGCCAGCAGGAAAAAGCCTTCGTCGAGCGCCTGCGCCAGGACAGCCGCCTGCGCCTGGGCGCCGGCCCCGGCGGCGCCTGGCTGGCCCTTGAGGTCCCCTTCTAAAAACAACAACGCCCTTCATTTTTTCACATTTGAAATCGCTGCGAACCAGAGCTTTTCACGTTTCGCGAACTGTTCGCCTCTTTGGACCGCACCGCTCACGGTCGAGACGGCAATCCCCAGCCGTTCGGCCAGTTCGTTCATTGCCTTCGCCGGAATTCCGGAGCATGGGGTCTAATTCCCAAAGCAGCAGAAGCTTCTAAATATTCAAATACGAAGGGTAGCCCCCATTTTGGGGAAGGGCGTCCCTCACTATGGGCACGCCTTCCTTGACAACGGCCCTCAAACCCCTGTAACCTGGCACCACACCAACCGGGCGTGAGCGCCAGGAGGATGCGATGGACAGCCATTACCCGGGATCTCTCAAGGGGCAGTTTCTGATCGCCATGCCGACCCTTATGGACCCGAACTTTTCGATGACGATCACCTACATCTGCGAGCACACCGCCGGCGGGGCGCTGGGGCTGGTGATCAACCGCGTGCACCCCAGCCTCTGCGGCAAGGATCTTTTCGAGGAGCTCAAGATCACCTACATCCCCCAGTTTCAGTCCATTCCGATCCACATCGGCGGGCCGGTGCACATGGGCGAGGTCTTCATTCTCCACGGCCAGCCCCTGGAGTGGGAGGGTAGCCTGGGGGTTTCACCGGGGCTCGCCCTCAGCAACACCCGCGACATCCTCGAGGCTATCGCCGTGGGGCGCGGGCCGCGGTCGTTCATCATCGCGCTGGGCTGTGCGGGCTGGGGGGCCGATCAGCTGGAGGGCGAGATCAAGGCCAACACCTGGTTGACCAGCCCGGCGCTGGAAAATATCATCTTCGATCTGCCCGTGGAGGAGCGCTGGGCCAAGGCCCTGGAGCATCTGGGGATCGACCCGGCCTGGCTGTCGGGGACGGCGGGGCACGCCTAGCGCGGGCGGGCTTGGAAGCGGTTCGGCCGGCCGGCGGTTTCGGGCCGCCGGCGCGTTTTCCGGCCGGCGGTTGGGCGACCAAACGGCTTTTTACCCTGGGGTGGGAACCTGCCCCGGGGTTTTCTTTCTCTGGGGGGCGGATGCCGTTCCGGCGCAGGCGATTGGTTTTGACACCCCTCTGAATCCATTGTAAGAATCAGCGCCCGCGGCCGGTTTTGTGTCCCTGAAGGCGTGGCGGGCGATGGTTTGCGCCCCGCGGGTCTTGGCCCCGGACCCGGCGGCGGCCGTTTATCTCAGGGAGCCGCCCTAAAAATTGCCGAAGCGGTAAAAATAAAAAAATTAGACGGTTTCGTAAAAAACCCAAGTTCAAGGCGCGCAAATCTCGAGGAGTGAGGCGTACTACTGTACGCCGCAGCGACTTCGAGATGCGGCGCAACGCAGAAATTGGGTTTTTTACGGAACCGTCTAAAAGCGGAGCACCATGGACACCTATCAGGCATTCAAAGAAGAGCTGCTGGCGATCACCCGCAGCGTCCGGGAACTTTTGAACACCGGCGCCCGGGTGCCGGGGATCGCCCCGCAGGTGTTCGCGGAATGGGAGCAGACTATCGCGGCCATCCGCACCCGGCTGAGCGAGGAGATCCTGCGGGTGGCGGTGGTGGGCCCCATCAAGTCGGGCAAGAGCACGTTCGTCAACGCGCTCTTCGGCGGCGACCACCTCAAGCGCGGGGCCGGGGTGGTGACCTCGATCGTCACCCGCATCCGGGCCGGAGAGCGCCTGCGGGCCAGCCTGACCTTCAAGACCTGGGGGGAGGTCAACGCCGACATCGCCCGGGCCCTGGCGCTGATCCCCGACCTGGAAGACCTCGCCGCCGAAAACGGCCCCTTCGATCTGCGCCGCGGGCGCGACCGCGCGGCCCTCGGCGCGGCCCTGGACGCCCTGGGAAGCGAGCAGATGATCACCAACGACGCCCGCAACGTCAATTTCGTCGTGCTCGCCAGCTACCTCAAGGGCTACGACCGGGTGGCGGAGATCCTCGGGGACGACACCGTCACCCGGGTCTTCGAAGGCGAGCGCTTCGCCGCCCACCGCGATTTCGTCGGCGACGAGGCCCTGGCCGGCTACCTGCGCGACGTCGCGCTGGAGATCCCCACCCGGGAGTTCGACGAGGGCGTCGAGTTCGCCGACTGCCAGGGCAGCGACGCCCCCAACCCCCTGCACCTGGCCATGATCCAGGACTACCTGCTGCTCACGCACCTCATCATCTACGTCATCAGCAGCCGCACCGGCCTGCGCCAGGCGGACATCAAGTTCCTCTCCATCATCCGCCGGATGGGGATCCTGGAGAACATCGTGTTCGTGATCAACTGCGACTTCAACGAGCACGACACCCCGGAAAACCTCGCGGCCCTGGCGCGCAAGACCCGGGAGGAGCTGGCGCTGCTCAAGCCCGACCCCGAGGTGTTCACCTTCTCGGCGCTCTACAACCTCTTCACGGCCCAGGACGCGGCGCTGCCCGCAAAAGACCGCCTGCGGCTGGCCCAGTGGCAGGCCGAGGCCGGCTTTACCGGCCCCTCCGACGCCCAGACGGCCGCTTTCATGGGCCACATCCGGGAAAAGTTTTCGCGCCAGCGCTACGGCCTGCTGCTGCAAAACGAACTGCAGCGGCTGGCGGTGGTGGCCGCTGGGCTGAACAACCGGATCGAGCTCAACCGCGATCTCCTGGGTCGCGACGCCCAGAGCGCCGCCGCGGTGATCGAGAAGATCGGCCTCAACGGCGAGCGGATGGAGCGGGTGGCCGGTCTGATCCGCTCCACCCTGGACGGGGCGGTGCAAAAGACCAAGGTCGAGCTGCGAAACGACGTCGACCGCCTGCTGGACCCCGGCTCCGGGCCGGTGGTAACGGGGATCCTCGGGTTCATCCGCAAGTACGACCTGGGCGATCCCGGGCGCCTCGTGGCGGCCGTGGCCAAGACCGGCTTCAACCCGGTGCTCTACACGGTCTTCCAGGAGTTCAAGCAGGCCCTGGACGGCTACATGGCCGAGTCCGTCAACCCCGAGATCATCCGCTTCGTGCGCGAGCTGGAGGTCAAGATCCGCAGCACCCTGGAATCGGTTTCCGGCCCCTACGACGCCATGGTCCAGGACACCCTCCGGGAGTACGGCGAGGCCATGGCCGGCTTCGGGATCGATCTGGACCTGGCCGCCCGCAAGAAGGTCGCGCTGACCCCCCTGGCCGCCGTCAAGCAGAACGCCGGGCTGAGCCTGCCGCCCGCGGTGGTGGGCATCCCCTACAGCGCCAAGCTCAAGACCGAGGCCACGATGCGGCTGGGGGTTTACCGGGCCATCCGCCTGCTGCGGCGGCTGTTCAAGCGGCCGCCGCGCGGTGAGGGCCACGAACAGATCCAGGCGCTGGAGGACGGTCTGCTGCGGCTCAAGCGCGAGACCGAGGCGGTGATCCGCTTCCACTTCAAAGACTACCGCGAAAACCTCAAATACCAGTACATCCTCAAGCTGGTGGACGCCCAGGCGGACGACCTCTACACCCTCCTGATGGACCAGTTCCAGGCCTACACGGCCGATGCGGCCCAGCTGGCCGAGTTGATCGGCAGCCAACAGAGCGACAAGGAGGGGGCCCTGGAGCGCCTGGAAGATCTGGCGGCGGCGGTCTCTGATCTGCTGGAGCGCATGGCGCGCTTGCGCGAAGCGCTGGCGGTGGCCGCCTGAGGGCCCCGGAAAAAAAATAATGCCGCATCCTGCTTGTCTTCCGGCCCTTCACCGGCGTTACATCCGCCGGCACACATCCCGATATGCGCCGACGCATGCGCCTTGGTGACGGACCAGAATCCGGCGCAATCCCGTGGCATTATTTGTTGCCGCGACCCTGAGGGCCCGGCGCCGGTCAGCCCGCGGCCTTGAGGCGCGCCAGGTTGTCGCGCGCAAACTCGATCGTGGGGTCCAGGGAAAGGGCGATCTCGTAGTGGCGGATGGCC
>JASFIY010000252.1:0-4580 GCA_050122415.1 Desulfobacteraceae bacterium | reverse complement strand
GTGGCCTAAGACCTTAGCTTGTCCAGTTCCTCGGCCTTCATGCCGAAGCTGTGGTGCGTCTCGGGGAAGCGACCGTCCTGAACATCCCGCTTGTAGGCCGCGATGGCCTGGGCGACGGTCTCGTTGATGCGGGCATACTGCTTGACGAATTTGGGGGTGAAGCGATCGAAGAGCCCCACCATGTCATGGATCACGAGCACCTGCCCGTCACAATCGGCGCCGGCCCCGATACCGATCGTCGGAACGTCCACCGCCTCGGTGATCAGGCGTGCAATCGGGGCCGGAATGGCCTCCAGCACGATCGAAAAGCAGCCGGCGGCGGCCAGGGCGCGGGCATCCGCGATCAGGCGGCGGGCCGCCTCGGCGTTCTGCCCCTGAACCTTGAAACCGCCCAGGGCCGAAGCCGTCTGGGGGGTCAAACCGATATGGCCCTGAACCGGGATGCCGGCCCCGACCAGGGCCGCCACCGTCCCGGCCATGGGTCGGCCGCCCTCCAGCTTGACGGCATCCGCGCGGCCTTCCTTCATCAGGCGGTTGGCGTTTTCGATGGCCTTTTCGACGGTCACGTTGTAGGACCCGAAGGGCATGTCCACCACCACCAAGGCCCGCTTGACCGCCCGGGTCACCGCCTTGAGATGGTGAAGCATCTCGTCCATGCTGACCGAAACGGTGTCCGGGTACCCCAGCACCACCATTCCCAGTGAATCCCCCACCAGAACCACGTCAATGCCCGCCCGGTCCACCAGCAGGGCCCAGGGGTAGTCGTAGGCGGTCAGGACGGTGATCTTTTCGCCGCTCTGCTTGCGTGCCTGGATTTCCGGGACCGTGGTCTTGACGTCTGCCATCGCGTGTCTCCTTGTGATGGGTTGTGCGGCTCAGCTGCAGCGAGAGGCGGCCGTGGCTTCCAGGGCTGCGATCAGGGCGGTCAGAAAGGAGTTTGCGGGTGCCGCAAGCCCCGACGCGTCAGCCAAACGGGCGACGGCACCGTTGATCACGGCCACCTCGGTGGGGGCGCCGCGGAGAACGTCCTGGAGCATGCTGGCACGGTTTTGGGCCGTCCGCCGGCAGACGGACTTGACATGCGCCAGCGGGTCCGGGTATGGCAGGGCGATTCCCCGGGCATGGGCCACCGCCACGGCCTCGGCCACGGCCTGGGCCATGAGGTGCTCGCATGCCGGTTCGGCCGCCAGCACCCCATTGGGAACCCGCAGCAGCGCCGCCAGGGCATTGATCCCGACGTTGACGATCAGCTTGCCCCACACCAGGGCGTCCGCATCGTCGCTCAATTCGGTCTGAATCCCGGCGGCGTTGAAGAGGCGGCAGACGGCCGCGGCCACCCGCTCAGCGGGATCCGGGCGGGCGATCCAGGTGGGGCCGTCCCCGGCGTGCCGCACGCGGCCGGGCCCCACGAGGGTGGCGCCCTGGGAGGTCACCCCCACCAGCGCCCGGCGGGACCCCAAAACTTCGGCCAGCACCTCGCGGTTGCCCAAACCGTTCTGCAGGCTGAGCGCCGCCCCCCCAGGCGTCAGGACCCGGGCGGCCGTCTCGGCCGCCGCCCGGGTCTGACCGGCCTTGGTGAAAACGATCGCCAGGTCAAACGGCCCGCCAAGCGCTTGGGGATCGCTGACGGCCGCCAGCCGGTGAACCCGACGGGAACCGTCCAACCCCTCCACCACCAGGCCCCGGGCCTTGATGGCCTCGCAATGGGCTTTGCGGTGATTTACCAGCACCACGGGGGCGACCGTCGCCAGCAGGGACCCGAAGAGCGAGCCCATGGCACCGGCGCCGATCACCACTATTCGCATGTCGTCCACTGCACCCGTCCAACCGGCCGGAGGTCAAATCCGATTAAGCGACAGCGCCTGCATACCAGGGGATTCATTGACGGCCTTGAGCTTGTCTTCGTTGGAGATCACGGCCACCGCCGGCGGCCCGCCGCTTGCGCTGAAATGGGTTTCGGCGGCTGCGCGCACCTGGTCGCGGGTGACGGCCAGCAGGCGGGTTTTGTACCCCTTGCGGGCCTCGTCGCTGAGACCCACGATCGTGCGGAAAAAGGCTTTGCGGGCCGCCGGGCCCGGCGGGTCGGGCTTGTCGATTTCGGAGCAGATCTGCAGCACGGCTTCCTTGACGTCCTCGTCGGTGAAGTTGCCGCTGCAGATGAAGGCGGCGGCGGCATCGTACACTTTCAGAGTGCTGACCACGTGCGGGTCGCGGTAGGAGCCCAGGCACAAGAGCCCGTCTTCAGGCCCGTATAGCGCAAAGCCGCCGTAGGCCCCGCCTTTTTCCCGGATTTCACGGTGCAGGAAAAGCGAGCGCAAGAGCTTGGCGATCACCGCCAGGGCCGGTGCGTCGGGATGGTCCATGCGCACCGTCCGAAAGGCCCGGGCCACGAAGGAAACCGCCGTGGCGGTGCTCCAGCCCTCAAACGGGGGCGCCGGCGCGAGCGGAAGCTCCGGCGGGCTGAAGGCTGCCGCGGCAGCTGACGCCGGCAGGCTGTTTTCCATGGCGGCCGCCAGCGGGGCGGCGACATCCAGGGCGGCGGATTCACCCACCAGGGCGATCTTCAGCCGCCCCTTTTTCAGGAGCTGACGCCCCAGCGCGCTCAGCTCCTCGGCCAGTCTTTTCAAATCGTCGTCGGTCAGCCGCTCGCTGACCTTCTTGATGAACTTGAGGTGGTGGACCCCGCTCCAGATCTCGCTCAACATATTGGCGGTGCTGAATTGGCGCGCAGCCAAACTGATCGCCAGCCGATGCCCGTTGTGGACCACCATCGATTCCAGCCCGGCCCGGTATTCCAGCAGCAGCGTGCGCAGCCGGGTGAGATCCGCGAAGTCGAAGGCCGTGACCATCTCCTGGAGAATCTCGAAAGTCGGCGTGACGTTGCGCGCCAGGCACTTGCCGCTGAAGGCGATGAAGGCCAGGCAGTCGCCGGCGGCATCGAAGCGGGTGCGGGCGCTGGCCGCAAGGCCGATCCCGCCGGTATAGCGGTCCATCAGGCGCGCCATCTCGCTGTAATCCCGCCGGCTGCTGCCGATTTTGGAAAAGGCGTGGCAGAAAAAAGGCACCAGCGGCAGCTGGCTTGCGGGAACATCGCCGGTATCGATGGCGGCGGTGAAGTAGAAAATGCCCGAGGTGGGCTGGTCGTAGATCACCGCGCCGCAGTCCGGCCGCGGCGCCGCGGGCTGGACCGCCTGGACCGACGGCGGGATATCGCTCAGCGCCAGGGTCGGCAAAACCGAAAGGTCTTCCACCTGCTCCTGCAGACGTGCCAGGGCCTGGGCGTCGGCGGCGATTTTGGCCATCTCCTGATCCGAGAGCTTCCCGGCGATCGCCGCCAGCTCGCGCGCCACCCGCGCCTCGGCGGCCTCGGCCATCTGCTGGTCAGGCGCCAGGGTGAACAACACCCGGTGGGGGTTGTCGATAAAATGACGCCGGATGCGGTTTTCGAAAAACGGCTCGGTCGCCAGCGCCTGCCGGATCCGGTCCAGGTCGGCATCGAACTGAAAGGCACGCACCGGGTCGCCGCCGTGGAACCAGCAGCCGGAAAAGAACAGCATCAACTTCAAGCCGTACGGATAAGGCGTGTTGGTGATCTCCTTGCGGTGAAATTCAAGCTGGTGGATGGCGGCTTCGATCAGATCGCGGTCGACACCGTCGCGGACCAGGCCCTGGAGAACCCCCTCGATGATCGCGGCCACCGGCTCGGCGTCCGTCTGGCGGACATCCTTGAGGCCCGCGGTGAACATCGTGTCCCGATGGTCGGACACGAAACCGGCGCCGTCGCAGAGCGCCGTCCCGAGACCGGAGTCGATCAGCGCCTTGCGCAGCGGGGAGGCGCTGTTGCCCATCAGGATCTGCTCGATGAGGGTCAGCGCCAGCACCTCAAAGGTGTCCTGGATGTCGGCCGTCAACCACGCCAGGCAGGCCTGGTACTTTTTGGCCGGATCTTCGCCCTTGTCGAAGGGATAAGGATAGGTGACCGTCCGGGGGGCCGGCCAGCGGGGCTGGGATTGGACCTCGGTCCGGGGGTCGATGCTGCTGAAGTGGGTCAACACCTTGCCCTCGATGAAGGCCAGATGCTCGGCCAGCGGCAGGTTGCCGTAGGTGTAGAAAAAGGCGTTGCTCGGATGATAGTGCCGCTGATGGAAGGCCACCAGTCGGGCATGGGTCAACTGCGGGATCACCGCCGGGTCCCCGCCGGAATTGTGTCTGTAAGTGGTGTCCGGGTATAGGGCGTTGAGAAGTGAGCGGGCCATCACCTGATCCGGCGAGGACATGGCCCCTTTCATTTCATTGTAGACGACCCCCTTGTAGACCAGCTTGGGCGGCTGGCCGGCATCCGCGGCCGGCTCCGGCTCCAGGCGAATCCCCTCCTGCTTGAAGTTGAGCTCTTCCAGCTTGGGGTAGAAGGTGGCGTCCAGGTAAACGTCCATCAGGTTGTAGAAATCCTTCCGGTTCTGGGTGGAGAAGGGGTACATGGTCCAGTCCGAGGCCGTGAAGGCGTTCATGAAGGTGCTCAGACTGCGTTTGAGCATGGAGAAAAAGGGGTCGCGCACCGGATACTTGCACGAGCCGCAGAG
>JASFIY010000251.1:0-4624 GCA_050122415.1 Desulfobacteraceae bacterium | reverse complement strand
GCTGCGGCGCGCCTTGTGTTAAAACCAAACCCCTGGTCGAACGGCAGGCAGCCGCAGGCGCCCGGGGCGGGGGGGCGATCCGCCCGGCCGGCGCCTGGCATCCGCAACGGGCCCCGATGGGGCGATCGAAAAAGGGGAAACCATGGCGCACGTTCAAACCGGTCTTGAAAATTTGCTCGCCCGGCCCCCGGCCTGGCTGGCGGGACAGCGTCTGGGGCTGCTGTGCAACCCGGCTTCGGTGGACCACCGCTTGCGTCATGCCCGGGATCTGATCCAGGCCCGCTTTCCCGGCCAGTTGAAAGCCCTCTACTCCCCCCAGCACGGCTTTTTTGCCGAGAAGCAGGACAACATGATCGAGTCCGACCACATCACGGACCCCGTTTCCGGTCTGCCCGTCTTCAGCCTCTATGGCCAGACCCGGGTCCCCACGGAGGAGATGCTGGCGCCGATCGACGTTTTGCTGGTGGACCTGCAGGATGTCGGCACCCGGGTCTATACCTTCGTTTACACCGTCTCCTACTGCCTGGAGGCCGCCCGCGAATTCGGCAAGCGGGTGGTGATCCTGGATCGTCCCAACCCCATCGACGGGCTGCGCGTGGAAGGCAACTGCCTGGACCCCGAAACGGTATCGTTCGTGGGGCGCTACCCCATTCCCATGCGCCACGGGCTTACCATGGGCGAACTCGTCGGCCTCTTCAACCAGGCCTTCGGCATCGGCTGCGAACTGGACGTGGTGCCGCTTGCAGGCTGGCGGCGGTGGATGGACTTTGCGGCCACGGGCCTTCCCTGGGTGCCCCCGTCGCCCAACCTGCCCACCCCGACCGCGGCCCGGGTCTACCCCGGCCAGGTGCTCTGGGAGGGGACCAATGTCTCCGAGGGGCGCGGTACCACCCAGCCCTTCGAGGTCTTCGGTGCCCCCTTTTGGGATCCCCGTGAAATTCTGGCGGCCGTGGAGCCAGAGGCTCTTTCGGGGGTCTGGTTGCGGCCGCTGGTGTTCGAGCCGACCGCCAGCAAGTGGTCGGGCTGCGCCTGCCGCGGGTTTCAGATGCATGTCACCGACTCGGCCCGCTACCGACCTTACGAGGCCTCCCTTGAACTGCTGCGGGCCGTGCTGGCCTGTCACCCCGCGGAGTTTGCCTGGCGGCCGCCCCCCTACGAGTATGAATTCGAGAAACTGCCCATCGTGCTGCTCACCGGCTCCCCCCGCCTCCATCGGCAGTTGGCCGCGGGGGAGCCGGTGGGCACCCTGGCGGCCGCCTGGGAGCCTGAACTCAGCCGCTTCAAGGAGATGCGGGCGGCGCACCTGCTCTATCCCTGACAGTTCCGCAAAAAAGCCAATTTCTGCGTTGCGCTGCATCTCGAAGTCGCTGCGGCGTACAAAAGTACGCCTCACTCCTCGAGATTTGCGCGCCTTGAACTTGGCTTTTTTACGAAACTGTCTGGTTTTGAACTTTTCACCGCTCAATATAACCTTGAGGCTTCGCCTATCCGTTTAGGCTCCCGCATTCACAGCTGCCTTTGCGGTGACGGCGCCGGGGCAGGGCGGCAAAAAAAACCCTGCACACGGGCCTGTGCAGGGTTTTTGACTGAAGATTACGGTCTTGAATCTACGGATCGGGAAGGATCAGGCTTTCTCGCCCTTCAGGGTTTCGATCTCTTTTTTGAGGTCGTCGATTTCCTTTTTGTATTGATCAACGTCATCCGTGGCGCTCTCAGTCGTATCGGCTGCGGTCTCATCTTTTTTCCAGGAGTCCTTGAGTTCGTCAAAGCCCAGGTAAAGCGCCAGTCCACCGCCGAGCAGAAGCATGATCGGAATTGCGCCCGCCAACAGTTGCAGAAAAGGTTTCCACCACACCGACAGGCCAATGAGACCCAGAACAGCAGCGACTGCCCCACCAATTAACGTTTTCATAGAAAATCATCCTCCTTTAACCTGGCCATGATTGAGTTGTATTTTCTCGATTGAAATGCACTGTTTCCCAGTCAATGTTCCCCGTCCGGGCGCCCCCGGCGTAAACCGCTTGCAATAACTGCCAGCCAACCCCACCGTTGCGCTTCGGCTCGTTTAAGTGCGCCGAAATTTAAAATAATATCGAATAGATATGGCGTATAAGAAGTCGTTTTCAAAATGATCTCAGGAAATACCACAACCTCATTGGTAACGCAAGCCTAAATTTTGACGGTTCCGTAGAAAGGCCAATTTCTGCGTTGCGCTGCATCTCGAAGTCGCTGCGGCGCAGATAAGTACGCCTCACGCCGCTGAGATTTGCGCGCCGTAACTTGACCTTATCTACGGAACCGACTGTTTGTTGACTTTTTTCCGCTTCATCAATTTTGGGGAAATATTCTTTCCCCGGGGCCGGTGAAAAGCCCGCCGGGTGCGGGTTGCAAATGAATCATTGCAAACCCGCCGCCTTTTTGTTAATCCAAAGGCACTTGAGCGCCCCCGGTCGCCATTTTGGTCCTTTCAGTTCGCCAACGGTGTGGCGTCCCTTCGGCCAAGCTCGCCCGCCCCTGTGCCGCCGTCACCCGCAGTATCAGCCAGCATCGAACATTTCAATCGGATCGCGATATGGAGCAGTCACAACCATCACAACCCGGTGCCTTGGCCCCGGCCCGCGGCCGGCTTGGGCGGTGGATCGCGAAAGCCCTCCAGGGGACCTACCACCATTTCAGCTGCACCGTCCCCGGCAAGATCGGATTCCTGGCCGGGCTGCTGATGAACATGTTCTACTCCGGCATCAAGATCGATCCCGGTCAACTGGCGCTGCTGAGAGATCTGCCGCCCGAGGCGGCCATCGTCTACACCGGCAAGTACAAGAGCTCCTTCGAGTTCTGGTTCTATTTCACCCGCTATCGGCGCGAGAAGCTGCGCTACCCCGAAATCGGCCTTGACTACCGCTTTTTGATCTGGCAGCCCGTGTCGCGCATCCTGCGCATAATGCTGGCCCACGGTCACTATTTTTTACGCCACTGGAAGCTGCTCGACCCCTACCGCAGCGGGTATTTACCCCAGGCGATGGCCGATGGCCGGACCGCCTTTCTGTCACTGGTCCAAAAGAAGGGCTTCCACCGGCGCTTCGTCAAAGCCCATGCCGACCCCGTGCAGCATCTGATCGAGATTCAAAAATCCCTGGATCGGCCGATTGTCCTGGTGCCGCAGTTGATGATCTTCGGCCGGGAGCCGTACCGTTCGATCCCCTCGATTGTGGATATTTTTTTGGGGTCCCGCGAGAACCCGCGCAAGATCCGCAAAGTCATGGTTCTTTTCAAGAACCCCGGCAACGTGTTCGTGGAAGTTTCCCAACCGCTGAACCTGCGGCAGTTCATCGAAAGCCCCGAGATCCGCGAACGCGACCTGGAGCAGCAGGCCGTGCTGCTGCGCCAGAGGCTGTTGCGGCAGATCAACCGCCACCGGCAGATCATCACCGGGCCGATTCTCAAGACCCAGGAGGAAATCAGGGAGCAGATTCTGACAAGTGAACGGCTGCAGGAGTTCATGGAACAATATGCGGCCAAACGCGAACTGCCGCTCTACAAGGTGCGCAAGGAGGCCGATGGCTACATCGACGAAATCGCGGCCAAGTACAACAACTTCGTCATCAGGTTCGGGGCCATCATGGTGCGCTGGTTTCTGGAATCGATGTTCGAGGGCGTGAGCGTCAACCGCGATGCCCTCGACCGGGTCAAAACCATGGCCCAGCGCGGACCCGTAATCTTCATTCCCTGCCACAAGAGCCATATCGACTACCTGATTCTCTCCTACGTTCTCTACCACAACAACATGCCGTGCCCACACATCGCCGCCGGCAAGAACCTTTCCTTCTGGCCGTTGGGGCCTTTTTTCCGGGGCGGCGGGGCTTTTTTCATCCGCCGCAGCTTCAGGGGCGCGGTCCTCTATTCCAAGGTGTTTTCCGAATACGTCTGCTGGCTGCTGACGGAGGGCTTCAACATCGAGTTCTTCATCGAAGGCGGCCGCAGCCGCACGGGCAAGCTGATCCTGCCCAAGCTCGGGCTGCTCTCGATCATTTTGAACGCCTACCGCGAGGGGGTCTGCGAAGACATGATCTTCGCCCCGATCTACATCGGCTACGACCGGGTGCTGGAAGAAAACGCCTACCTGCACGAGATCCAGGGCGGGCAGAAGGAGCCGGAGAATTTTTGGCAGGTCCTCAAGGCGCACAAATTCTTAAAAAAACGCTTCGGGCGGATCTACATCAAGTTCAATGAACCGATCTCCATCAAGGAGGTTTTGACCCGTTTCGAAACCCCTTTCGCGGAGATGTCCAGCAAGGAGCAGAACATCCTCTGCCGCAACCTGGGCTTTCGCATCATCAACGCCATCAACGCCGTCACGGTGGTCACCCCCCACGCCCTGGCGGCCAGCGCCCTGCTCAATGCCTCCAAGGAGCGCCTGACCTACCAGCAGCTTTCCGAGATCATCGATACCTACTTGACCTATCTCACTTCACAGGGCGTGTCGCTGGCCGACACCCTTCTGATAGACCAGACCCGGGCGATTGAAAATGCCCTCGATTCCTTTGTCGGAAGCAAGTTCATCGAAAAAATCGATGCCAAACAGGGGGACATCGAGGGTGAAACGGAGTTCAAGATCATTCTCCAA
>JASFIY010000250.1:0-4633 GCA_050122415.1 Desulfobacteraceae bacterium | reverse complement strand
CTGGTATTTGAGAACCGACTGGTAGGCAAAATAGTAGCCGACCGCCGCCAGCGGCAGCCCCAGGATAACCCCTCCCACAATCAGGGTCCAGAAAATTTCGGGCGTTTTCTGCAGCAGGCCCGTTATGGCCGAAAGCCCTAGCTCACTGGGCGGCTTAAACGGCCGTGCCGAACCGTTGACCCGGGCCCCCACGACGTAGGTAGCGCTGTAGACGAAGGGGGCCGTGAGGGGATTGGAGACCCACACCCCCACGGCCGAGGAGATTTTGTTCCACTTGAAAAGGGCCGCAAAAAAAACGGCGATCGCCGTGTGAAACCCCATAAAGGGGGTCATCCCGACGAAAAGCCCCCAAGCGAGCCCCATTGCGATTTCCCGGGGGCTGCCCCTGATCTTGAGAAACCGCTCGTAGGTTTTTTGAAGAAAGGCGGTGATTCGGATAATTGGAAAGTATCGGTACATAAACCCGCTGCAATCAACGCCCTCAAACCCGGACTAGGGAACACCGGACACCGGCCGAGCCACTTTTGACAGACAGCGACAGCCCGAAATCGCCGTGCTGTTGAAGGCCGCCGCGGAGATCGGCCTGGCTTGGCGGCCGCAGCGGCTGCAGCCCCCTGGCGCCGGAGCCGTCAAACGGGCCAGATTTACTCAAAATCAGTGCCGATGTCAACCGGGCCCCGAAGCCGGCAATCGCTCTCCGGGAGCAGCCAAATCGGATCTGACGGGGGTTTGCCTCGGGGGCCGACCTGTATTATGATTGACCTGGCGGGCGGGTGAAGCGCCCGCAGCGGGAAATCGGCGACAGAGGCTTTATCGCCGCCCGGGCCTTGCCCACCTGATTTCCAAGGCCGCTGCCGGCCGCCGTTCGGGCAAATCGATGAGGGAAAGTTCAAGCCCACAGGAGGATCGAACCATGCGAATTTTTTTTGGCGTCTTTACCCTGGTTGCCCTTTTCAGCACTCCCCTGGTCCAGGCCCAGGACAGCGCGGTCATGGCCGGCTGGGAGAAGGACAGCCCTTACAACAGCCGCTACGACGCCGCCGAGTTGGACCAGCTCAGGGGGGTGGTCACCGACATTCGGGAGGTCGCGCCGCTGCCGGGAATGTCGCCGGCCGTGGCGCTGGTGGTCCAAGAGTCCGAGGGCGACGAGATTCTGGTTCACCTTTGTCCGGCGTGGTTTGCGGACCGTACGGCGATCGGGGTCAAGAAGGGGGACAAGGTCAAGATCCGCGGGGCCTGGGCCGAATTCGACGGCGCTGACGTGTTCATGGCCTCCAAGGTCAAAAAGGGGGACTTTTTCGAGTTCAAGGTGCGCTTGACAAAAGACGGCACCCCCTTTTGGACCATGACGCCGGAGGAGTTGGAACGCGAACGGCAGTCCCAGTAGCCGCTGCCGGTTAGGCAGAAACCCCGGGGTCATGGTGATACCGGCGCAGTCAAGGGGTCCGGCCGCCGTTTGGGGCCGGCACCCCCGCTACCCCAAAAGCGCGGCGATCTCGTTTAGAAAACGGCTGCGGCGGTTGTACTGCCCCTTGCGATAATCGGCGCTGGACAGGTAGAGGTAGCGTTCGGCGCGGGTGACCGAGACATACATCAGGCGCCGCTCCTCTTCGATTCCGGCGCGCTCCTCGAGGGCTTTCCAGTGGGGGAAGAGCTGCTCCTCGCAGCCCACGACGAACACCACCCCGAACTCCAGCCCCTTGGCGGCGTGAATCGTGGAGAGATTGACCGCCCCGGAGGCCGCCTGCTCGTCATCCGGCTTGTCCTCCTTGACCAGGGCGGCCTCTTCGAGGTAGTCAAGCAGGGTCTCTTTCTGGGAGGCCGAGTAGATCAGCTGCTGGATGTTTTCCTCCCGCGCGGCGTGGTCCATGGAATTGCCCTGGGTATAGGCCTTCAGGTAATCGAGATACTGGAGCCGCGTGATGACCTCCTGGAATGCGGCAGCCGGTTGCATGTCGCGGATATCGTCCAGCAGTTCCAGGACTTCGGTCAGGCTGTGGTAGAGCTTGGGGGTCAGCAGCCTTTCCGCCACCGCCTGGCGGGCGGCATCCTGCAGGCTCATGGCGCCGGTCTTCATGGCGGCCAGTTTTTTGACCGTCCCCGGGCCGATCCCCCGCCTGGGGGTGTTGAGAATCCGCTCGAACGCCACATCGTCCTTGGGAAAGACGGCGGCGGTGACATAGCAGTTGAGATCGAGGACCTCCTTGCGCTCAAAAAACCCCTTGCCGCCCAGCAGACGATAGGGAATGCCCCGTTTGCGGAATGTTTGCTCGAAGGCCAGGGAGCAGAATCTCGTTCGGTAAAGCACCGCCATCCGGTCATAGGTTATCCCGCCGCGGTTGAGCCTTTGGACTTTGCGGGCGACCCAGTCGGCCTCTTTTTCCTCGTCGAAAAAATCATGAAGCTCCACCACGCCGCCGCGCTTGTCTGAAAAGCAGGCCTTTTCCATCTTGTGGTCGTTGTGGCCGATGAGGTCGTTGGCCAGCTGAACGATCTCGTCGGCGCTGCGGAAATTCCGCTCCAGGCGGAACACCTTGGCGCCGGGATAGGTGCGCGAGAACCCCAGAAAGTGGTCCACGTTGCTTCCGCGGAAGGAGTAGATCGCCTGCCAATCGTCGCCCACGCAGAAAAGGTTGCCGTCTTTGAGCAGCAGCCGGGTCAACTCCTCCTGCAGGTTGTTGGTGTCCTGGTACTCGTCGCAGAGAATGTAGCGGAACAGCTGGCGGTAGTGGTCCCGCACCGCCGGGTGATCGCGCAGCAGGTCCCGGGTGAGAAGCAGGATGTTGTCGAAATCGACCGCGTTCATGGCCTTCAGGGTCTGTTCGTAGAGCCGGTAGGCGTCCGCCAGGCGGATAGTGCCCACGCGCGGTTTGCGGAGGAAATAGGCGGCGGGATTGCCGGAGTTCTTGGCGTGCGAAATGTGGGCGCGGACCGCCGGCACGTGTTTCCTGTCCTGGTTGAGGCGGCCGATGACGATCTCCTTGAAGGTTTTCAGCTGCTGGTACTCGGCCAAAACCTGCAGCGCCGGCTGGTAGCCCAGCAGTCCGCAGTGGGCCTTGAGGATCCGCAGACAGGCGGAGTGAAAGGTCCGCACCCAGGGAAATTTGAAAGTCGGCAGGCCCGTCAGGCTCACCAGCCGTATTTTCATCTCCTCGGCGGCCTTGTTGGTGAAGGTGATCGCCAGGATCCGCTCGGGTTCGAAGCCCGAGCGCACCAGATGGTCGATCTTGGCCGTCAGGGTCATGGTTTTGCCCGAGCCGGCACCCGCCACCACCAGGGTCGGGCTCCCCGTATAGGCCACGGCGCGCTGCTGCTGATCAGATAGTTGCATATGCTTTCCTCCGCAGCCGATCACGGCCCCCGGGGCGTTTCCGGACGAAGCCCCAGACCCGGTCCGGCCGACAGGCCCGTGACCTACCAAAATTCCAGGGCGAAGTAAAGCTTCGGCCGGCCCCCTCGGAATCGGCTTTGCCAGATGAAGCGCCGCGTCTGCCGATCTTTGGCCCCGACCCGGCCTCTGCAAAAAATGTCTTGACAGCTTATGGCCTTGCTGCTACTGTTGGGGCACCCTGTCAATCCGATCCGGGACCCGATGATTTCCAGCGCCCTCATCATTATTAGCCTTATTAGCGTCCTCGTAGCGGGCCTCCTCGTCCGCTGCGGGGATAACGGGTTGATAATGGCCTAAGCGCACCATCCATACCAGGAAAAAATCCGTTATCAGCCCAAGGGCCGGTAACGGATTTTTTTTTGACCAAAACCGAAAGGAAGCCATGAAAAGCGACAGCGTCAAAGACGGCATCGGCCGGGCGCCCCACCGGGCCCTCTTCAAAGCCATGGGGTATACCGACGCCGAGATCCGGCGGCCGCTGGTGGGGGTCGCCAACTCGGCCAACACCATCATCCCCGGCCACGTCCACCTGGACAAGATCGTGGAGGCCGTCAAGGCCGGGATCTACATGGCCGGCGGCACCCCGATCGAGTTCGGCACCATCGGGGTCTGCGACGGCATCGCCATGAACCACGTGGGCATGAAGTACTCGCTGGGCAGCCGCGAGTTGATCGCCGACAGCATCGAGGTCATGGCCACCGCCCACGCCCTGGACGCCCTGGTGCTGGTGCCCAACTGCGACAAGATCGTACCGGGGATGCTGATGGCCGCAGCACGCCTGGATCTGCCGGCGATCGTGGTTTCCGGCGGCCCGATGCTGGCCGGTCGACGGCCGGGCGGCGGGAGGGAAAAAATCGACCTGATCACGGTCTTCGAGTCGGTGGGGGCGGTCAAGGCCGGCCGGATGACGCCCGCCGAGCTGGCCGAAATCGAAGACGCGGCCTGCCCCACCTGCGGGTCGTGCGCCGGCATGTTCACCGCCAATTCGATGAACTGTTTGACCGAGGCCATCGGTTTGGGGCTCCCCGGCAACGGCACCATCCCGGCGGTCATGGCGGCCCGCATCCGGCTGGCCAAAACCGCCGGGATGCAGGTGCTCACCCTGCTGGCCGAGGGCCTGACGCCCAGCCGGATCCTGACCCCCGATGCCTTTCGCAACGCCCTGACGGTGGACATGGCCCTGGGCTGCTCCACCAACACTGTACTGCATTTGAGCGCCCTGGCGTGCGAGGCCGGGGTGGA
>JASFIY010000249.1:0-4638 GCA_050122415.1 Desulfobacteraceae bacterium | reverse complement strand
CTGGTCACGACCCGTGACCCCGAGGCGGTCGAGATTCTGCGCCACTCCGCGGCCCACGTGATGGCCCAGGCGATCCTGCACCTCTACCCGGACGCCAAGCTGACCATCGGCCCGGCGGTGGAAAACGGCTTCTACTACGACATCGACATGGCGCCGGTCTCCGAGGAGGATTTCCCGGCCATCGAGGCCGAAATCCAAAGGATCATCAAGGCCAAGCTGCCCTTCCAGCGGCGGTTGGTGCCCAAAGCGGAGGCGCTGACCTTCTACCGCGATGAACCCTACAAGCTGGAGATGCTCGACGCTCTCGAAGACGGGCAGATCTCCTTTTACAGCCAGGGGGATTTCACCGACCTCTGCCGCGGTCCGCACCTGCCCCACACCGGCTTTGTCAAGGCCATCAAGCTCATGAAGGTCTCCGGCGCCTACTGGCGCGCCGACCAGAAAAACGCCCAGCTGCAGCGGATCTACGGCACGGCTTTTTTCGACAAGAAGGAGCTCGCGGCCTATCTCAACTTTCTCGAGGAGGCCAAGAACCGCAACCACCGCAAAATCGGCGAGGCCATGGGGCTTTTCAGCTTCCACGAGGAGGCCCCGGGCATGCCGTTTTTCCACGCCAAGGGCATGGTGCTGTGGAACTGCCTGCTGGACTACTGGCGCGAGGAGCACCGGGCGGCCGGCTACGTGGAGACCAAGACCCCGATTCTGCTCAACCGTGCGTTGTGGGAGCGCAGCGGCCACTGGGAAAACTACCGCGAGAACATGTACACCACCGTTGTCGACGAGGAGCAGTACGCCATCAAGCCGATGAACTGCCCCGGCGGCATGTTGATCTACAAGAGCCGCCCGCACTCCTACAAGGA
The DNA here is from genome assembly GCA_050122415.1 of Desulfobacteraceae bacterium. GTDB lineage: Bacteria > Desulfobacterota > Desulfobacteria > Desulfobacterales > JAABRJ01 > JAABRJ01. The sequence goes on along the minus strand of JASFIY010000249.1, from coordinate 3,778 downwards.
TTTCCCGATCCGGGCGGCGGAGGTCGGACTGGTCCACCGCCACGAGCTCAGCGGGGTGCTCTCCGGGCTTTTCCGGGTGCGCGCCTTCCACCAGGACGACGCCCACATCTTCATGACCCCGGAGCAGATCCAGGATGAAATCCTGGGGGTCCTGCGTCTGGTGGAGCGCATCTACAGCACCTTCGGCCTCGGGTTTCACCTGGAGCTGTCCACCCGGCCGGAGAAGTCCATCGGCACCGACGCCCAGTGGGAGACGGCCACCCGGGGGCTGGAGTCGGCCCTCAAGCGCTACGGCCGCGACTACAAGATCAACGCCGGCGACGGCGCTTTCTACGGTCCCAAGATCGACATCCACATCAAGGACGCCCTGGGGCGCACCTGGCAGTGCGGGACGGTCCAGCTGGACATGGCGCTGCCCGAGCGCTTCGACCTCTGGTACGTGGCCAGCGACAACGAAAAGCACCGGCCGATCATGATCCACCGGGTCATTTACGGCTCCATCGAGCGCTTTTTCGGCATCCTGATCGAACACTTCGCCGGCAAGTTTCCCCTCTGGATGGCCCCCGTGCAGGCGGTCCTGCTGCCCATCAACGACGAGCTGGCGGCCCACGCGCGGGAGCTGCGCCAGCAGCTTGAAGCCGCCGGCATCCGCACCGAGGTGGACGAGCGCACCGAGAGCCTCAACAAGAAGATCCGCGAAGCCCAGCTCAACCGGGTCCCCCTGATCCTGACGGTGGGCGCCAGGGAAAAAGCCGCCGGGACCTTCGCCGTCAGGACCCTCGACGGGCAGGTGCACCACGGGCTGAGCCGCGAGCGTTTTTTTGAAAAAGTTCGCGACCACATCCGCAAGCGCCGGCTGGGCCTGGAGATCTTCGGACCGCCGCCCGCCCCACAGCCCTGACCACCGGCCGCCGCCGCCCGCGGGGCGGCGGCCCGGTCTTTGGACATCATCCCTGTGGCCCCCGCGTGAAACCCCGTATCCCAGAATTGCTCAGCGCCTGGCTGCCCCCCGTGGTGTACTGCCTGGTGATTTTCAATGCCTCCGCGCGCCCATCCCTGCCCGGCATGGACGCTTTCGCCCACCAGGACAAACTGATCCACGCCCTGGCCTACGCGGTGATGGGGGCCCTCTTCCACCGCGCGCTCAAAATCACCCTGCCGCCCCGATTTCAGGGTCTGACGGTGGCCCTGGCCGCCGGGCTGGCCGCCCTTTACGGGCTCAGCGACGAGTTCCACCAGAGTTTCGTACCCGGCCGGACGGCCGCGGCCGGCGACCTGGCCGCGGATTTTCTGGGCGGTCTGGTGGGCGCCCTGCTCCACCGCCGCCTGGCGCTCGCCCGGCGCCCGCGGCCCGGCCCAATTCGCGGATTGACAAAAGGCCGCCGTTCCGATAAGGAGACGGGGTGACGGAAATCGCCCCGGAGGCCCGCTTGCGCCGTTTTGCGCGGCTTCTTACCATCCCCTCAAGGAGAAGTTGCTGCCATGAGCGAACCCAACACGATCACGATCAACGGGAATGCGTTCAGCTTCGAACCCGGCGAGACCATTTTGGACGTCGCCAAGCGCCAGAGCATCGACATCCCGACCCTCTGCCACCTCAAAGGGGCGACGCCCACCGGGGTCTGCCGGATCTGCGTGGTGGAGGTCGCGGGGGCCGAAAAACTGCTGCCGGCCTGCGCCACCCCGGCCACCGCCGGCATGCAGGTGCAGACCGAGTCCCCGCCGGTGGTCGCGGCCAGACGCCTGATCCTGCAAATGATGCTGGCCTCCGGCAACCACAACTGTGCCGTGAGGGGCTCCGACGGTCAGGACTGGACGCGCTTCCAGATGGAAGTTCACCGGGACGACCAGAGCGGCGAGCTCTGCCCGGTCTGGGGCGACTGCCGCCTGCAGGACCTGGCCTACCGCTACCAGGTGGACGGCCAGGCCTTCCCGCGCAACCCCTCGCCCTACCCCATGGAAACCGTCAACCCCTTTATCGTCCGTGATTTCGCCCGCTGCATCCAGTGCGGCCGCTGCGTCCAGGCCTGCAACGAGATCCAGGTCAACAACGCCATCAACTTCGGCTACAAGGGCGCCTTCACCAAAATCGTGGCGGCCGGCGACCGGCCCCTGCGCGATTCCGATTGCGTCTTCTGCGGCGAGTGCCTCCGGGTCTGCCCGGTGGGGGCCCTGGTGGAAAAGGACGTACGTTACCGGGTGCGCCAGTGGGAGACCGAGCAGGTGCGCACCACCTGCAGCTACTGCGGCGTCGGCTGCCAGCTGAACCTGCACGTCAAGGACAACCGCGTGGTCACGGTCAGCGGCGTCGAGGGGGCGGCGCCCAACTATGGCAGTCTGTGCGTCAAGGGTCGCTTCGGCTACGACTTCGTCAGCTCCCCCGAGCGCCTCAAGACCCCGCTGATCAAGGAAAACGGCCAGTTCCGCGAGGCCTCCTGGGACGAGGCCCTGGACCTGGTGGCCGCCCGCCTGGGCAAGATCAAAACCGACCACGGACCCGACAGCATCGGCGTCCTGACCTCCGCGCGGGTCACCAACGAGGAGAACTACCTGGCCAACAAGTTCACCCGGGCGGTGCTTCAAACGAACAACATCGATCACTGCGCCCGTCTCTGACATTCCTCCACCGTGGCCGGTCTGGCCGCAGCTTTCGGCAGTGGCGCCATGACGAACACCATCGGCTGCCTCGAAAAAGCCGATCTCATCCTGGTCACCGGGTCCAATACCACCGAAAATCACCCGGTGATCTCGGCCTACATCAAACGCGCGGTGTCCTTCAAAGGCACCCGGCTGATCGTGGTGGACCCCCGCCGCATCAAGCTCGCCAGCTTCGCCCATCAGTGGCTGCGGCCCAACCTGGGCACCGACGTCGCCTGGTTAAACGGCATGATGCACGTCATCATCCGCGAGGAACTCTACGCCAGGGAATACGTCGAAAGCCGCACGGTGGGCTTCGACGAGCTCAAGAAAGCGGTTGCCGACTACACCCCCGAGCGGGTCGAGGAAATCACCGGCATCCCGGCCAAACAGCTGGTCGACGCGGCCCGGATGTACGCCGGGGCCAAAGCCGCCAGCCTCGTCTACTGCATGGGCATCACCCAGCACACCACCGGCACCGACAACGTCAAATCCCTGGCCAACCTGGCCATGCTGTGCGGCTTCTTGGGCATCCCCGGCGGCGGGGTCAACCCCCTGCGGGGTCAGAACAACGTCCAGGGCGCCTGCGACATGGGCGGTCTGCCCGACGTCTACAGCGGCTACCAGAAAGTCGCCGACCCCCAGGTGCGGGCGCGCATGGCGGCCGCCTGGGGGGTGAGCACGCTGCCGGACAAACCCGGCCTGAAGGTCACCGAAATGATCCCCAAGGTCCACAGCGGTGAAATGAAGGCCCTATACATCATCGGTGAAAACCCCCTGGTCTCGGACGCGGACCTCAACCACGCCCAGAAGAGCTTCGAGCACCTGGATTTTCTCCTGGTCCAGGACATCTTCCTGACCGAGACCGCCCGTCTGGCCGACGTGGTCCTGCCGGCGGCCTGCTTCGCCGAGAAGGACGGCACCTTCGCCAACACCGAGCGCCGCGTCCAGCGGGTGCGCAAGGCCGTCGCGGCACCCGGCCAGGCGCGCCAGGACTGGGAAATCATCTGCGACCTGGCCAGTCGCATGGGACACCCCATGGCCTACGAGAACAGCGAGGCCATCATGGCCGAAATCGCCGCCGTGACGCCCTCCTACGCCGGCATCAGCTACCCCCGCATCCAGCAGGAGGGCATCCACT
>JASFIY010000248.1:0-4643 GCA_050122415.1 Desulfobacteraceae bacterium | reverse complement strand
CGGTTTCGGCACCCGACCTGAACAGCGCCCGCTGGGTCTACGGGTTCCTGATCGGCGCCCTGACGGTTCTGATCCGGGTCTTCAACCCGGCCTTTCCCGAGGGAATCATGCTGGCGATTCTCTTCATGAACGTATTTGCGCCCCTGCTGGACCACCTGGCCGTGCGGGCCCGCCTCAGAAAAAGGCTGCCGAATGTCTAACCAATTCAAATCGCTGCTCTTCGCCGCCGTCCTGTGTCTGGTCTGCAGCATCGTGCTGACCGCCGCCGCCACGGGCCTGCAGGCCCTGCAGCAGCAGAACATGCTGCACGACAAGCACCGCAACATCCTGAAGTCCGTATCCCTGATCGACCCGGAGGGGCGCTACGACCGGGCCGCGGTTGAAAAACTCTACGACGAGTTCATCCAGGCGGTCTGGGTCCTCCCGGAGGGCGAGATCGTGGCCGAAGGCGACCGCGGCCCGCAGGCTTACCCGATCTACCTCTACACCCGCGAAGGCGCCGTCCAGGCCTACATCGTGCCCATCGACAGCCGCGGGCTGTGGGGCCGGATTCTGGGCTACCTGGCCATCGAGAGCGACGGCTCGACCATTTCCGGCTTCACCGTCTACCAGCACTCCGAAACGCCGGGATTGGGCGGCGAGATCGAAAAACGGTGGTTCCAGAAAAACTTCGTCGGCAAGCGCATCGTGGACCGCGACGGCAATTTCGTTTCGGTTCAGATCGCCAAGGGCGACGTCGAGGCCCGGGTTCCCGAGCCCCAGCGGCCCCATTACGTGGACGGCATCAGCGGCGCCACCCTCACCGGCCAGTACCTGAGCGCCGGCCTGCGGGAGATCCTCTACAAGTACGAGCCGGTTTCCATCCGGTTCCGCAACAACCAGATCCAGTCCGTCCCCGACGGCAATTCCTGAGGCAGCCCCATGAAACTCAGCCGCAGCAGCACCTACAAGGCGATTTCCGCGGCCCTCTGGCAGAGCAACCCGATCTCCAAGCAGATTTTGGGCATCTGCTCGGCGCTGGCGGTCACCGTCCAACTCCAGACCGCCATCGTCATGGGGCTGGCGCTGACCCTGGTGGTGGCCTTCTCCAACCTGATCATCGCGCTCTTGCGCGACCTCATTCCGCGCAACATCCGGATCATCGCCGAGGTGGCCATCATCGCGACCCTGGTGATCCTGGCCGACGAGCTGCTCAGGGCCTTTCTCTACGACATCAGCAAGCAGCTGTCGGTCTTCGTGGGGCTGATCATCACCAACTGCATCGTCATGGGGCGGGCGGAGACCTACGCCATGTCCCACGGAGCCTACGACTCCTTCGTGGACGGGGTCGCCAACGGCATCGGCTACAGCTCGATTTTAATCGGGGTGGCCTTCGTCCGCGAGCTCTTGGGCTCGGGCAAACTCCTGGGGTTCCAGGTCGTTCCCGAGGTTTTTTACACCGCGGGGTATGAGAACATGGGGCTGATGGTGCTGGCCCCGGGCGCCTTCATCGCCATCGGGCTTTTCGTTTGGCTGGAGCACACCCTCTTGAAGGACTGACGGGGAAGACCGCTATGGAAAACGCCGAGAATCTGATCAGCATCCTGTTGAACTCGGTTTTTGTGGGCAACATCCTGCTGGCCTATTTTTTGGGGATGTGCTCGTTTCTGGCCGTCTCCAAGAACCTGCGGACCGCCACCGGCCTGGGGATCGCGGTGGTCTTCGTTTTGACCATCACCGCCCCGGCCAACTGGCTGGTCTACCGCTTCCTGCTGGCCCCCGGCGCGCTGGCCTGGGCGGGCCTGCCGGAGGTCAACCTGAGCTTCCTGCGGCTGGTGCTCTTCATCGCCGTGATCGCCGGCATGGTCCAGGTGGTGGAGATGGTCATCGACCGCTTTTCACCCATGCTCTACAACAACCTGGGGGTTTTCCTGCCGCTGATCACCGTCAACTGCGCCATCCTGGGGGCCTCGCTGTTCATGGTGGAGCGCGATTACACCTTCAGCGAAACCGTGGTCTACGGTTTCGGCTCGGGTCTCGGCTGGATGCTGGCCATCGTGGCCATGGCCACCGTGCTGCAAAAGCTACGCTACGCCGACGTCCCCGAGGGCCTGCAGGGATTCGGGATCAACATGATCGTGACCGGCCTGATGGCCATGGCCTTCATGATCTTCTCGGGAATCATGCTTTGATGGCGGCGCAAAAAGGCCAATTTCTGCGTTGCGCTGCATCTCGAAGTCGCTGCGGCGTAATTTAAGTACGCCTCACGCCGCTGAGATTTGCGCGCCGTAACTTGGCCTTTTTTCACCGCCATCTCACATTTTGATCGTTTCCGGTTCATCATGCTTTAGGAGTCCGTCAATGTCGGTCTATCTCATCAGCCTGGCGGTTTTCAGCGGGGTGATCTTTTTGCTGGTGGGGGTGCTCCTGCTGGTGGAGGCCAAGGTCACCCAGAAGGGCGAGCGCCGCATCGTGATCAACGCGGACGAGGAGAAGAGCATCCGCACCCCGGTGGGCCGCACCCTGCTCTCCGCCCTGACCGATAACGACATTTTGATTCCCTCGGCCTGCGGCGGCCAGGGCACCTGCGGCACCTGCAAGTGCGTGGTGACCGCCGGCGGCGGCGAGATCCTGCCCACCGAACTGTCGTTGGTGGGGCGCACGGAGCGGCTGCAGGGGGTGCGCCTGGCCTGCCAGCTGAAGGTCAAGGAAGACCTCGAGATCCGGATCCCCGACGAGATTTTCAACATTCGCAAGTACAACGCGACGGTGGTTTCCAACGAAAACGTGGCCACCTTCATCAAGGAGCTCCAGCTGCGGCTGGACCCCGGCGAGGAGATGCCCTTTCAGGCCGGGGCCTACGTTCAGATCGACATCCCCGAGTACCGGGCCTCTTTCGAGGAGTTCAATATCGACAAGCGCTACCGCGCGGCCTGGGACCGCTTCGGTTTGCTGAAACTCCAGTCGCGGGCCGAGGAGCCCTGCTACCGCGCCTATTCCCTGGCCAACCCGCCCAGCGAAAAGCTGCTGCGCTTCACCATCCGCATCGCCACCCCGCCGCCGGGAAGCGACGCGCCGCCGGGCGTGGGCTCATCGTTCGTCTTCAGCCTCAAACCGGGGGACCGGGTGACGGTCAGCGGTCCCTACGGGGATTTTTTCGTCGCCCCCACCGAGCGCGAGATGTGCTTCATCGGCGGCGGCGCCGGCATGGCGCCCATGCGCAGCCACATCCGTCATCAGCTGGAAACCGAGCACACCGAGCGCCGGATCACCTTCTGGTACGGGGCCCGCTCGCGCCAGGAGATGTTCTATGACGACGAGTTCCAGGACCTGGCGCGCCGGCACCCCAATTTCAACTACCACGTGGCGCTCTCCGAACCCCAGCCCGAAGACGACTGGGAGGGCCCGGTGGGCTTTATCCACCAGGTGGCGTACGACCAGTACCTCAGCCGACACGAGGACCCGACGGAAATCGAGTACTACCTCTGCGGCCCGCCGATGATGCTCAGCGCGGTCCAAAAAATGCTGGACAGCCTGGGGGTGGAGCCGGAAATGATCAGCTACGACGAGTTCGGCTGAAAAAGGCCCGGGCGGGGCACTGCCTCCGCCCCGCCCGGGCGTGGGGCGGTTTCAGGGTCACGTAAAAAAATAATTCCACAAGACTGCTCCGGATTTTGGTTCTTCACCAAGGCGCACATCGGGATATGTGCCGGCGGGTGTAACGCCGGTGACGGGCCAAAAGACAAGCAAGATATGGAATTATTTTTTTCCGGGGCCCTTAGAGCAGGATCTTTTCCGGCGGGCGCCTTTCCGGCACGTAGACGTGGGGAATTTTCTCCTCGTTCCATTCCTTGGAAACGTAGAGATTGCAGTAGCAGCTGCCGTATTCCTCAACATCGGGGGTGCGGTAGACGCACGGGCAGATGATGTCGCGGTCGTTTTCCTTGTCGCCCGAAACCAGCCGGCAGGGGCAGCCCATGTAGCCGTAGCGCTCCTTGTTGAAAAGCAGCGCCGCCATCAGGTCGAAGACCCGCTCGCGGTCCTCGTTGAAGTAGTAGCCTTTGGGTTCCTGGCTCTTTTTGAGCATCTGGTAGAGTTCTTCGGCATCCATCAAAGTCCAAGCGCCTCCTTGATTTCGTCTTCCTTGTAGCCCACGATCACCCTCTCCCCGATGATGATGGTCGGAAACGAACACTTGGGGTTGAACTTCTTCACATCCTCCACGATCGCGGCACGCTCTTCACCGTCCAGTTTGTCCACATCGACGAAGTCGTACTTGACCGTACACTCGGCCAGAAATTTTTTGGTGGCCTTGCAGTGGCTGCAGGTGCTGAGCGAATAAACCTTGACGGGTTTACTGGCCATGGGTTGCCTTCCTTTCATTTATCCGTCCGCAAATGGGTGTTGATGGCCTCTCGGCCAGATGGATAGTATAGATCCCCCCTGAATTCAACCTATTTTGGGCGCGACCCACAGCGCAGCGACGCCGGCGGACCGCCTCAGGGTGCCCGGCACGCTTTCGCCCCGGCCAGGTCGAGACCGGCCAGGACCGTCCGCGTGCGGCGGGCCTGGGCCGCAGCGGCCTGGGGGCGCCGCGCGAAGGCGAGAAGATCGTCAAGATCGTCGATGTCGCGCCAGACCGGCAGCCGGTGCACCTCCAGAGC
>JASFIY010000247.1:0-4644 GCA_050122415.1 Desulfobacteraceae bacterium | reverse complement strand
CATCACCGGGTCCAGATGGCGCCGGTTGTCCAGGTAGCCGCTGGCCAGCACCAGATTGCCGATGCTCGCCCCGCACAGGTCGAAATCAGCCGGCATGTGCTGCAAAAAACTGTAGAGATACTGTCGGATGATTTTGCGCATGGGGTCCGGTATGCGTTTGATCAGCGGGTGACGCCCTTCCGCCATGCCGGCCAATTCTTCGCGAAGCTTATCGCGGGGGGCATCTTTGGGAAATCGGCAGGAAAAGAGTTTAAAAATCTCCGGATTGCCGGTCAGGCTGCGATCCGCCAGCGCCATCAGGCGATTGCGGATGTCGCCGATAGCGGGCATGTGGAAAGCATCCCGCAGCTTGGCCGAACTGCCGCCGGAATCCACGGGGGTGATGATATGGATGGAGTTGTGGGTGTAGTAGATCAGCTCCTCGCTGACTTTTCGCAGGGCGGTGCCGCCGGTGAAGAAAAGAATGCGGGGCGCAAGTTCGGGGCTGCGCCGGTAAAGCTCCAGGCGCGCGGGATTCGGTAGATTGATGGATCGCGTGATCTCGATTTTCATCATGCCGGCGTCGTCCAAAAGGCCGCCCTGGCGCCATCGCGGGCGTGTTTAAAGGCGTTGCTGCCAAAGGTCCAGGCAAGCCCGGGTGGCCGCCTCAAAATCGATGCCGCCGCTGAACTCCCACACCGGACAGGAAGAAAGCAGATCGAGGTAACCGGCTGGGGTCGGCTCCGGCATCCGGCAGGCGTCGTCCGGCAGAAAAAACAGGCCTGCCGGCTTCATAAAAGCCGGCAGGAGGTCCCTCCGCTCGGCCAAGGCCACCCGTTGGGTTGTCATCGGCTGCTGGCCGCGGCGCCAATTCAAGATCACCAGCCCCGACATCGGCGCGCTCAGCTCAAAGCGATCCGGTCCGAAACAGGCGTCGATGGGGGCGTCATACTTGTGCTCCAGATTCCACAACTCCTCGGGCGGCAGACCGCTGAAGCGCCGGCGCTCGGCTTCCGACATGACGCCCTGCAGATGAGGGTTGTTGAGAGCGGTTCCCGGGTTGATGCGGGGCAGTTTGGCGACCCCGTGCATCATCAACCCGTCCGGGTTCTGCTGAATGATCAGACGGTCGTTGGATACAAACACCGCCCCTTTTCTCATCAGGTGCAGGGCGAGGGTGGATTTTCCGGCCCCGGAGAAGCCGGCCAATGCCAATCCACGGCCTTCGATGACAACCCCTGCGGCGTGCCCCAGAAGCCCTCCCTGGCACAACAGCCATTCGATGTAACGGTTGTTGATGAAATTGACCACCTGGTTGAGGTTTGCCTGGCACGGTCCAATCGCCAGGTTGCCGTCGCCGCCGAAGATGAAGACCATGCCGGTCAGGCATTTGCGGACGATACGCCCGTCGGCCAGATCGACGTATTCCTCCTTGATTTTGCTTTTGCCCGGCTCCGGGGGCTTGAGCCTGTAGCTTACCGGCAGATCGGCTTCCGGCGCTTCGTGGGCGGTGATGACGATATCGGCCGCTTGGGGGTCAGCACAGAACTGGCCGAAATAGTCCTTCAACGCTTGGTTGATGGCAGGCGCATTGGTGGCGACTTGCACGCTGCAGCGGCCGAATTTCAGGTGGAGTGTGTTTTCGGCCGGGTAAGAACGGCGGAGCGCATCGATCAACTGCCGCCGTGAAAGGGGGGGTGGGGTCATGGCTGAATCCTCCGCAATACGTAGTCGACATAGCGTTCCGCGGCATCCATCCCGCTGGCGGTCTCAATTCCCCTGAAGCCACCGAAGGCCGAGACTTCGAACACAATGGGACCATTGGCGGTTTCGGCAACATCGACACAGGTGAAATCCAACCCGAACAGGTCCTGGGCTTTCCTGGCCAGGGAGATGATGTTCTCCGGCGGTGAAAAGGCGGCATACTTGCCGCCGGATCGGGTGGTGGTGTTCCAGGCCCCATCAGCGGTCACGCGGGCATAGGTGGTGAGGTATTCGCCCCCCAGAAAGGTGATGCCGAAGTCCTTGCCGCCCAGATCCAGTTTCTGCTGGATGTACATGATGGGGTTTTCGCGCTTGAACTCCTCGATGGCATCCCGCGCCCTGTCGCCGGCGCGGACAATCAGCATGCCCTTGGCCTTGGTGGAGTAAAGTGGTTTGAAGACCGCCTCGCCGTAGCCTTCAACCGCCTGAAGGGCGGCCGTGAGATCTTCGGTGATCGTCGTGGGCGGCATGGGAATTCCGGCCGTCTGCAAGGTTATGGTGCAGCTGAGGCGGTCAAGCACCCGCATGATTTTCATCGGTGAGGAGAAGACCCTCAACCCCCGTTCGTTGAGCAGACGCAGGATCTCAAGGCGATCGAGCAGGTCGGGGGAATAGCGGGCGCCGATCTTTTTGATCATCAGCGCATCGAGTTGCGCGATGTCGGTGCCCTCATAGATGGCCTGGCCCTCGGGAAGCTTCAGGGCCAGCCGCGCCATGTCGATCAACAGCCGATAGCCGGTTTTGGCATGGACCGCGTCGGCCAGCTTTTCCGATGACCAGCCGCCCGGTGTTCCGACAACGCCTATTTTAACCATAAGAGCAAACCCCCTTGATTGTGTTCAGAAGAAGAGAATCTCCTGGGGGACATGAAATTCTTCCCATGAACCCGAGTGATCCGAAATTTTTTCCATGAGGTAGTGGGCCCGCTTGAACATCACGCCGGCAAACGCTTGATTCAACTCGAAACGGGTTGAGGTGTAAAAGGACCGAATCAGGGCCAAAGCCATTCGCAGTTCAAAGCTGGCGTCCCGATTATTCCGGGCAAACGTCAGCGTGAAATCAAAGAAGTGTTTCGCGACCCAATTCAGGCGCCGTCGCAGGTGCGGATCGAATATCGGCAATCGAAAATTGGATACCAGGAAAACCGAGGCGTCCTGGATGTAGTCCGATTCTTTGGACCGGTAAAGATCGATGAAGTTGATTTGCCGGGTTTGCGAATTGAACAGGACATTGTTTATATTGAAATCTCCGTGAATCCTGGTGGTGAAAGGGGCGTGGTGCTCTTTTTCGACGCGGGAGCACACCGCAATCAATTCTTCCGATGAGGCGATTGGTAAGTCATTGAGACGCTTGGCCGGTCTGACAAAATCAGGGTGAACGCGCCGGATGACATCCATGCGGGCCTTCAGCTGGGCCATGTAAGTGGCCGGGATGGGCTTTTCACGGCGGTTCTCCTGCCAGATGCGGCCCAGCAAAGCCTCAAGCAGTGCGAGCACATTTTCGGTGGTCTCCTCGTCGGCGCTGAGGATCACCGTATCCAGGGTATGGCCGGGAAGAAATTCCACCAGCATGGAGGCGCTGTCCTTGTCTTCGGAAAACCCGTAAACCTTCGGCACCAGTCCCGGCATGATCCGTTCCCAGCGCTCGATATTCTCCTTTTCGCGGACAACTTTGGCTTTCTGGCCTTCCTTGAAGATGGCTTGAGCCGGCTGCCCCTGGTCTTCCTTGACATACACCCGGCCGATGCGGCACCCGGAGCGCGACCCCCAGATCGATTTGAAATCCATCTCCTTCAGCGGGCTTGCCAGATTCGATTGCGAAACGGTCCTTTCCAGGGCGCTCAACTGGTCGATTTTGATCCGCTCGCCCAAAATCCCAAAAATCAAGGCCTCCCCGACGTTCAGCAGGGCATCGCCGATGCGTTCCAGATAGCGGAAAATGAAGAGCGTCGTAATCAAATCCTCGATGAAATGCCCAGTGCGCATCCGGGCCATAATCCAGTCGAAATTGTCCTTGTAAAGGCCATCGAGTTGTTTTTCGGCCTGACAGATTTTCAAGGCTCCCGACAGGTCGCGGGACTGCAAAACGGGCAAAACCTCGGACAGGCTTTCCTGAATGATTTCAAACATGTCCGTGTAGCCGGCTTGGTGCAGAATGGTGAATTCGATCAAAAATTCCGTCTGCCGGGCGATGTTGACGCAGAAATCGGCGATTCTCTCCAAGTTGACGCAGATGACATGGACGGAGCGGATATGATTGATGACGTCCTCTTTCAGATTGCGGGAGGAGTTCAGCCTGGAAAAACATTCATTCTCGATTACGGTTTTCAGATTGTCGACGTAATCATCTTTGGAGGTTATTTTTTCCAACATATCGGGGTTGGCGTCATTCAACATGCCGAATGTCAGTTTGACCTGGTTTTCCACCTCGAGGATCAGGAATTTGAAATTTTCCTCAAGCGATTCAAAGACCATCATCTTTCAGGATCCTATGGAAAGCTTTTGGTTTTCCGCATGACTCGGTGACTTTTTCCAGGAAATCTTCAATTCGATCTTGCTCTTGTCGTCTTTGAGCTTGGCCCGAATTTTAAAGTCGAGCAGACCCTCGGGGTTCAATACCAATTCTTCTTCCTGGGAATTAAATTTGATTTGTCCCTTCTCGAACCCCTCGCTCAATGATTTTAGAAACCTCTGAATACTGATGACATCCTGCACCGACTCATACTCGAAATTATTCTTTTGCGCCATTTTTGATCTCCTTTCGTTTTGGGTCACTACGTGCAGCGCGATGGGCGCTGCTGTTTACCGGTTCATTTTTTTTGGAGCCTGAAAGCCGGGGCGTGAAAAAGTCGGCGATTTGAAGTTGGCTGGAGATGTTTTCCGGCAACCGTTTCTTCAAACC
>JASFIY010000246.1:0-4653 GCA_050122415.1 Desulfobacteraceae bacterium | reverse complement strand
CCCAGCTCGCTTGACCCTTTTGACTGCCACTGTCGCCCCGTCTTGCCGCAGGGCGGTGACGCATATGCAAGGCAGGTCTTCTGACTTTCGGATCACTCTACTGGCTGCACCTTCCCACCCGGTTTGCCCGGGCAGTGGCTTTCGCAGCGGTCGTCCCCGATTACAGCGGCGGGACCGTCCCCGATTCCCACGGGGTTCCCTTTTAAGCCCTCTCAGGCACCTTGGTTAACCCATAGCCAAATTTTGCCGGGAAGTCAATGGCCAAATTCCGAGCCGCTCAAAAAGCCGCCACCGCGCCACCTCAGAAGGCGAAGACGCTGCCGGCGGCGGCGTGGCTGAAGCGCGGGCCGAAGTGCAGCGCCAGCTTCATGGCCGCGTCCCTGCCGGTGCAGTGCGAGACGCCCACCTGGGCCACCCCGCAGGCCTCCAGGCGCTCGATGACCGCCCGGATCTTTTCCGGCGGGAAAAACATGAGATGGGTGCCGCCTAAAACGGCGTGCAGCCTTGAAACCCCCAGCCGGCTGGCGAGGTGGTCGAGGATGTTGAGGACCCCACCATGGGCGCAGCCCAGGATCAGCACCGGCCCGGCGGCCGTATCCAGCAGGAGGCTGGCATCCTCGGCAATCGGGTCGGGCTGCGGGCCGTCATCGCCGGGCAGCACCAGTTGGGGGTCGGCAGGGGTTTGGGCGGGATTGCGGGCGTAACCGGCGACAAACCAGATACCGGGGGCCAGCTCGCAGGTCTGCGAGTGAAACGCGAATTCGGCCCCCGCCCTTTCCAGCGCCGCCCGGGTCGCCGGGCATCCGATGAAACGCCCGCTGCCGCCGGCAGCGTCGTCGCGGCGGGTCATGTGGGGGTCAAAGAGGGCCGGGTGGGCCACGACTTTGACCGGCCCGGTCTGCTGCAGCACCCAGGGCAGCCCGCCGGTGTGATCGTAGTGCCCATGGCTGAGCACCACCGCCTGCAGGCCCCTGAGTTCCAGGCCGGCCGCCTGGACGTTGTGGGGCAGGGTCAGGCCCTGGCCGGTGTCGAAGAGAAAACGGCCCTGCTCTCCCTCGATCAGGGCCGCAAAGCCGTGCTCGCCGAGAAAATCCAGGCGGTCGATGTTGTTGTCGCAGAGAATGCGAACCGTTGTCATGGGGCAGCTCCTTAAAGCGGGTTCGGCGGGACGTTCAGCGGCCGGCCAGTTTTGATATATGTCCCACAATTCTGTGGCTGTCAATCCCGATTGACGGTTGCCCGCAAAACCGGATCCGGTGTATGCTCAGCTCGTTTGAAGCGAAGCCCCCGGGAGGGCTTTGGCCAACCCGTATGCCGGCCTCGTCCCGCGCCCTGCGCGCGGGGCCGCCGGCACCCACGAAAGGAATGGTTCCATGGCGAAGAAGCCCCAAAAGATTTATCAACTGAAGGTCGCGCTGACAGGGGCAAAGCCCCCCATTTGGCGCCGGTTTCTGGTTGACAGCGCCATGACCCTGCCGGAATTTCACCATGTCCTGCAAATCGTCATGGGGTGGCGCGACAGCCATCTGCACCAGTTTACGGCCTACGGTGTCGCCTATGGGATCCCCGATCCCGAATTCGATTTGGAAGGGGTTCGCGACGAGCGCAAGGTCAAGCTGGCCCAGCTTCTGCGGCATGAAAAAGATGCGATGGTCTACGAGTACGATTTCGGGGACGGCTGGACGCACAAGATTACCCTGGAGAAGATCCTGCCCTTCGATGCCGAGGTCCCGCTGCCGGCGTGCATCAAGGCCAAGGGGGCCTGTCCGCCCGAGGACGTCGGCGGCCTGTGGGGATACTACGCGTTGCTGGAGTCCTTAAAGGACCCGCAACACCCGGAATACGAGGAGAACAGGGAATGGATCGGGGAAGCATTCGACCCCGATGCCTTTGACCTCGATGAGGTCAATGCGCAGTTGGCCGCGCGCCGGCATTGAAGGGCTCCCCCGGGCGGCGGCCCCCGGCGATTTCCTTTCGATATTGGCCATTGTTCCAAAAAAGTCTTGATTACCGGGTGGTGAAAACATAGAGTTACCGCTGGCGGTATGGCCCCGGCATGGGGTGGGGGGCTTTTCAATACCCCAGGCCGCAGAAGCCTTCACGCCGGCCAACACCAGCCCATCAACCCAACACCAGGAGGTGCCGCATGCCACAGGCAGAAGCCCAGAAACGCAGGGAAAATGTCATCGAAGTCCTCAACCGCGCCCGCGCCATGGAGTTGCAGGCCATTCACCAATACATGAACCAGCACTACAATCTGGACGACATGGACTACGGTGAAATGGCCGCCAAGATGAAGCTCATCGCCATTGACGAGATGCGCCACGCCGAGGCTTTCGCCGAGCGCATCAAGGAGCTGGGCGGGGAGCCCACCAGCGAAAAGTCCGGCCCGGTGGAGCGGGGGCAGGAGGTCGAGGCGATCTTCCCCTTCGATATGGACCTGGAAGACGACACCATCGTGACCTACAACCAGTTTCTGCTGGTCTGCCGGGAAAACGGCGACAGCATCAGCATGAAGGTGTTTGAAACGATCATCGACGACGAGCAGCTGCATTTCAACTACTTCGACAGCGTCCGGGCCCATATCGAAAAGCTCGGGCCGGCCTACCTGGCCAAGATTGCCGGGACCCCCTCCTCCACCGGGCTGCAACCCCAGGGATTTGCCGTCAGCGGCGGGGGTGCCGAGTAGCTTTGATCAACCGCCAAATCAAATGAACCGGTAAAAAGTCGAAAATCAGACGGTTTCGAATCAAGTGCCAACTGCCCCCGGCGGGGGTTCGGGCCCCCAGGGGCAGCGCTGCCGAGGAGCTTGGATGATGGCGTCCGAGACATCCGTTTTTGAGGCCACCTACGGGCAATACCGCGACCAACTGAGCCGATTGGACTTTGGACCCCTGGCCGCCCGGCTGGGGGTGCAGGTCGATGGGAACGAGGTGCGCGTACCGCTTCTGGGGGCGCTTTATCGCGTTTCGCCGGACGGCGTTCTCGATCCTTACGGGGAAGTCCCCGGCTTCGACGTCTGCGTGGTGCTGCTCAAGTATCTGCTGCGCTGCCCCGAAACGGCGCCGGCGGCCAGGGACTGGGTTTCCTACCGGGGGTTGAAGGATTCCGGCCCGTTGACGGTCTACTTCGCCAATGAAGTGGAAGGGGCCATCGCCGCGGCTTTCAGCGGCCGCGCCGACGCCCTGGCGGCGGCCGGTGCGGTGCTGGGCGGGCGGGCGCCCGATATCGGCGCGCGCTACGATCTGGCGCTGCAGTTCCATGCGCTCCCGCGGGTCCCGCTGTGCCTGCTCTTCAACGACGCCGACGATGAATTCCCCGCCGCCTGCAGCCTGCTTTTCGAGCGCCGCTCCGAGGTCTATCTCGACCCGGAATGTCTTGCCATGCTGGGCCGGCATCTATTCGTGCGTCTCAAACGGGCCGCGTCCGGATGACCGCTGAAAAGGCGAGCCGCTCTTCGCGCCCGGGTGTTTCAGACACCCGCCAAACGGTAGAACCGCCGTTGACCGCCACCCGACCCCGTCAGGAGACCGGCATGATCACCAAGATTGACCGACCCACCATCATCGCGGCTGCGGGCAGCGAACCCAAACGGATCGAGGAGTATGTCGGGCGGGTGAACACCGGCTGCACCGCGGTCAGCATCGCCCGCATGACAAGCGCCGGCGGCTGGCAGGAGCCGGGCCAGCGGCCGGAGTTCACCGAATATACGCTGGTCTTGCGCGGGATGCTGCGGGTGGAAACCCTGGACGGCACCATCGACATTGCCGCCGGCCAGGCGCTGGTCGTTCCCCCCGGGCAGTGGGTGCGCTACAGCACACCGAACCCCGAAGGCGCCGAGTACATCGCCGTCTGTCTGCCGGCGTTTGCACCCGAGACGGTTCACCGGGATGAGTGAGCGCCCACCAACGGCTGCGCCGCCGGCGGGCCGCCCCACCCAAGGATAGCCCCCATGATCCCCAAAATCGTGTTCGTCCAGGGAAGCCCCCGCCCCAATGGCAACACCCGCGTGGTTGCCGCCGCGGCCATGGCCGCGGCGCGGGAGCGAGGGGCCGAGGTGGCCGAAATCGACGCCACCCGGCTTGAATTCAAAAAACCGGGGTGCATCGGCTGTCAAAAATGCCAGCAGTCCGAGGGTTTCCTCTGCACCCTCGGCGACCAGGTGGCCGAGACGGTGGCCACCCTGCCGCGCTATGACGTGATTGTCCTGGCGACCCCGATCTACTGGTGGAGCTATACGGCCCAGATCAAGATCTTCGTCGACCGGATGTACTCGCTTTCCAAGTTCACCGAAGGCGGGAGCATCCGAACGCAGCTCGGCGGCAAGACCCTGGCGTTGATGGCCACCGGCGGCGGGCCGCTGGAAGACAACCTGAAATTGCTCGAGCGCCAGTGGAAAACCCCGGCCGACATGCTCGGTTGCGCCTTTGCGGCCTGCCTGTTTCCCTTCACCCCGCCCCAGGCCGGCGTTCTGCAGCAGGACCCCGCCGCCCTGCAAAAGGCACGGGAATTCGGCCGCCTGCTGGCCGCCGCGAAGTAAGGGTCTCGGCAAGAAATAATTGCACATCTTTCTTGTCTTTTGGCCCGTCACCGGCGTTACATTCACCGGCACATATCCTGATATGCGCCGGCGATTGTGCCTGGCTGACGAAC
>JASFIY010000245.1:0-4653 GCA_050122415.1 Desulfobacteraceae bacterium | reverse complement strand
GATCATGTCGACGGTTTTCCGGTTGAACTCGGCGTAGCGCTGATTTCGGCTCAGTTCCGCCACCTGAAGCTGCTCGTGAAGCACAAAATCAACATCCCTGCGATCCGCAATTACCTGTGCCATGATGCCAGTCTCCTCGATTCTATGAGTTAGGCGGCGATTGCGGAGGCGCCTGCCCCGCGGTTGCCGCGCCGCTCCCGATTCCCCGAAAAATTAAATCCACCAAAGGTTCGGCCATGGAAACAAGGTCGTACTTGCCGCCGGAAAGCACCCAGGTGTTGATGACCTCCTCCACGGCGCCGAGGATGAAGCGTTTGACCAGGCTGACGTACAAGTCCTTGCGGATCTGACCCTCCTCCTGGCCCTGTTCGATGATTTCGGCGGTGATGTCCAGGTACATCTTGGACATCTCCCGCAGCTGCTTTTCCACCAGCCGGCTGTTGCTGCGCGCTTCGGCCTGGTAGACCACCGCCATGTTCTTGTCGTTTTGAAACTCCTCCAAATGCCGTCGGATCAGGTTGCAGAGCTTGCCGCGGGCGCTGTCGGCCTTGTCGAGCTCCTCGCGGAAGGATTGGAACACCTGCTTGGTTTTGTAGCCGAAGAACTGCAGCAGGATGTCGTCCTTGTTTTTAAAGTAGAGGTAGATGGTGCCGTCGGCGACGCCCGCCTCGCGGGCGATCTGGGAGATGGTGGACTGGAAGAAGCCCTGCTCGGCGAAGACCTTCACCGCGGCTTCGAGGATCAGATGGTACTTGGGTTTATTTCTTTCCTTTTTGGAAATGACGACGCCTCCCGGCCGGTGGCCGATAAATTATGAATGAATGTTCATTCATTTACCACCGGGACGTTTTGGCTGTCAAGTAAAAACAAGCGTTGGTGAATTGCCCGGCCGCGGGCCCCCCAAAAGCGCCCCCGCTGGGCAACGCCCCCCCGGGGAATTAGGATTTGTCTTTTTAAGGCGCTTATGGTTTACTGACCTCTAAATTTGATTCCGCGCGCGCCACATGCGGGCGGGCCGTAAACACCCTCGGCTGCCGGATCGTCAGCCATTTTGCAACGAGGCCACCGCCTGACGGGTTCGCCACCTGCCTGCCAAACGGGGGAACCATGCACACGGAGACCGAAAAAGCCTTTCTCTTGCAAGCCCTGGAGCATTTCAACCGCAAAATCATCGTGATTTCGCCCGACTTCAAAATCCTGGCGGCCAGCGGGCGGGAGAGCGCGGGGATAGCAAGAACCCCCAATCAATCCGTGTGCTACGAAGCCATCTACAACCGGATTGTGCCCTGCGCGTGCTGCCCCGCCCAGAAAACCCTCCAGACCCGCGAGCCGACGCTGCGCGAAATCGAAGCCGATCAGGACCACTCCGGGCGCATGACCTGTCTGTACTCCTACCCGCTGCTCATCGACGATGTCCTGGAGGCCATCGTGGTGGTGGATTTCGACCTGCCGGTGCTGGAGAAGCTGGAGGACCGCCTCAAGCGCTCCAACGCCTTTTTCCGCAACCTGATCCGCAGCGCCGTGGACGGGGTCGTCGCGGCGGATAGAACCGGCAAGATCTTCATATTCAACGACACGGCCGCCGAAATCACCGGCTACTCGGTCGCCGAGGCCCTGAACCACCTGGATATCCGCCAAATCTACCCCGAGGGCGAGGCCTACCAGATCATGCGCAAGCTGCGCGGCGAGGAGTATGGCGGGCGGCACAAGCTGAAATTCTACCCCACCCAGGCGGTCCGCAAGGACGGCACCGCCATTCCCATCAACCTCAACGCCGCCCTGGTCTGCGACGGCGACCAGGAGGTCGCCAGCATCGGGTTCTTTCACGACCGCCGCGAAGAACTGCGGATCAAGCGCGAACTGGAAAAGACCCAGGTGCAGCTGTTGCAGGCCGAGAAAATGGCCTCCCTGGGCAAACTCGCCGCCGGCGTGGCCCATCAGCTCAACAACCCACTCTCCGGCATCACCCTCTTCAGCAAGATCGTGCTGGAGGATTACGAGCTGCCCGCCGAGGCGCGCGAGGACCTGCAGCGCATCCTGCGGGACGCCCAGCGCTGCCGCGACACGGTCAAGGAGCTGCTCGAGTTTGCCCGTCAGACCCGCCAGCTGATGAAACCCAACGACATCAACAAGGCCATCTCGCGGACCCTTTTTCTCCTGCAAAACCAGACGCTTTTCCAGAACATCGAAATCCGGACCGATCTGGCCCCGGATCTGCCCCCGGTCCAGAGCGATATCCAGCAGATCAACCATCTGTTCATGAACATCATCCTGAACGCCGCCGAGGCCATGGAGGGCAAGGGCCGGCTGAGCATCAAAACCGCCGTCGCACCGGCCGGGGACCGCGCCATGATCGAAATCCGCGACTCCGGCCCGGGCATCCCCGAAAATGTGCTGCCCCACATCTTCGAGCCCTTCTTCACCACCAAAGAGGAGGGCAAGGGCACCGGTCTGGGCCTCAGCCTGGTCTACGGGATTGTCGAAAACCACGGCGGCACCATCCGGGCCACCAGCCGTGTGGGTGAAGGCACCACCTTTTTCATCGAACTGTTTTTTGCCGGAAGGGAGGAGAATGAAGGCCAGTCCAAAGGAAAGCCCTGAAAACGCGATCCGCATCCTGGTGGTTGACGACGAGCCCGATATCCGCGACGGTTGCGAGCGCATCCTGAGCCGCATGGACTTCGAGGTCCTCAAGGCTCAGGAAGGCGAGGAGGCCCTGGCCAAGGTCCACGCGCAGGCCCCCGCCATCGTCCTGCTGGATCTCAAAATGCCCGGCATCGACGGCATGGAGGTCCTGGCCCGCATCCGAGAGCACGACCCCGCCGTGATGGTGATCGTCATCACCGGCTACGCAACGGTTGAGACCGCCATCGAGGCCATGAAAAAAGGCGCCTACGATTTCATCCCCAAGCCGTTTGAACCCGACCAGCTGCGCATCGTGGTCAACCGTGCACGCGAAAAACTGCGCCTGACCCGGGAAACCGAAAAGCTGGCCGCCGAGCGCCGCAAAACCCTGGCGGATCTGGGGACCGAAAAAAGCCGGATCCGCACCATCGTCGAATCTCTTCCCAGCGGGGTGGTGGTGACCAACGCCCTGGGCCAGGTGGTGCTGATGAACCCGGCTTTTCGCCACCAGCTCGGGCTTGCCGAGGACGCGGCGCCCGGGCAGCCCATCGAGGCCTATATCCCCGACGAGGGGTTTGCGCAGCTGGTGCGCGAAAGCTCGGGGGGACGCCACTGCAGCTCCGGCAGCGCCCCGACCTACGAATTCGCCCTCTCCGGGGACCGCTACCTGCAGGCCCGCGGCCGCTCGGTGATCAGCGGGGACAACGAATGTTTGGGGGCGGTGGTGACCGTCGTCGACATCACCACCATGAAGATCCTGGACCGCCTCAAGTCGGAATTCGTGGCCACGGTCTCCCATGAGCTGCGCTCGCCGCTTTCCACCATCCACGAGCAGATCGCGCTCGTGCTGCGGGACATGGTCCAGGGGGACTCCGAGCGCGAACAATACCTGCTGGCGCGCGCCAAGGAAAAGACCCAGGGGTTGATCTCGCTGATCGGCGATTTGCTGGACCTCTCGCGGATCGAGTCGGGCAGCGTCTGCCAGGAACTCAAGCCGGTTCAGCTGGAAGACCTGTTGCGCAGCATCGTCGATTTTCTCAGCACCCGCAGCCGCAGCCGCGGTCAGGAGCTCACCCTGGAGGTCCCCCCAACGCCCCTGCCGCCGCTGACCGCCGACCCGCTGGCGCTGGAGAGCATCTTTGGCAACCTGATCACCAACGCCATTAATTACACGCCGGATGGCGGCGAGATCCGGGTGGTGGCCGAAGTAGCCGGGGAGCGGGTGCAGGTCCGGGTGAGCGACACGGGCTTCGGCATCGAGGCCGACAAACTGGACCGGATTTTCGAGCGCTTCTACCGGGTCAAAAACGAAAAGACGCGCTTCATCACCGGCACCGGGCTGGGGCTCTCGATCGTCAAGGGCCTGGTCCAGACCTTGGGCGGCACCATCACGGTGGCCAGCGAACCCGGCAAGGGCAGCACCTTTACGGTGACCCTGCCCTGCTGAGCGCCTCCGCCCGGCGCGCACCAAAAGCGCGAGGCCGCCCGCGGGCGGCCTCGTTTTTTTCTCCTGGGGGCGAGGGCGCCGCCCCGCCCAACCGACCTGCGGCGCCGGGGCCGGGGACGATTTTCAGGCGTCGATAATCTCCAGCGCCTCCTTGCGATAGGCGTCCATGATGTAGGGAATGCCGGTCACCTTGGCGCACTCCTCGGTCAGGGAGGCCAGCTCGGCGCGGGTGATCAGGTGCACCCGCCACTTGCGCGAGCCGGCCATCAGCTGCTGCAACCCCACCCGCAGCTTTTCACTGGCGCTGTAGAGCCCCACGGCCCCCAGGGGGATGTGGGCCATGTCCTTGCCGTACTTGCTCTGCAGCTTCTCGTAGTTGACGAAGATCTCCTCCTTCTTGGTGCCGTACTGGGAGACCGTCGTGGGCAGCCCGCCGTCCTCGCCGCGCAGCCAGCGCTCGACATTTTTACCCACCATGCCGGGGATCATCAGCGCCCGCCCCATGCAGACCGCCTTGCAGTACGGGGCCCCCAAAGCGATGGCCTTGAAGATGTGGTCCTCGGAGGAGAAGCCGCCGGCCA
>JASFIY010000244.1:0-4653 GCA_050122415.1 Desulfobacteraceae bacterium | reverse complement strand
GGGCGTTGATGTCGTCGTAGAGGGTCTGGGAGCACTTGACCTCGGCGATGAAGGTCGCCCCGGGCTTGCGGGAGAGAATTTCACGCGCGAGGATGATCATCAACTGATCGCCGTAGATCAGACCCCCCGCATGATCCACGACTCCGATGCGGTCCCCGTCGCCGTCGAAGCCGAACCCGACGTCCAGGCGGTTGGCGCGCACCAGGGTCTGCAGGTCCTGCATGTTGGCGGCCACGGTGGGGTCGGCCTCATGGTTGGGGAAGCGGCCGTCGGGCTCGCAGTAAAGATCGAACACCTCGCAGCCCAGGGCCTTGAGAAGCGGCACGGCGGTCAGGCCGGCGGTGCCGTTGCCGGCATCGACCCCCACCCGCAGGGGGTGTTTGAGGCTGATGATGTCCCTCAGGTAGTCGCGGTAAGGCGGCAGGATGTCATAGGCTTCGCTTTCTCCCCGGCCCTGCCGGAAGCGGCCGTCACGGATCAGCGCCAGAATCTCCTGCAACTGGCCGCCAAAGACCGAATCCGTCCCGCTGCAGACCTTGAAGCCGTTGTACTCCGGCGGGTTGTGGCTGGCGGTGACCATGACCCCGCCGTCGGCGGACAGGTGCCGGATGGAAAAATAGCCCACCGGGGTCGGGCACAGGCCGATATCCACCACCTGGCAGCCGGTGTCCAGGAGGCCGCGCATCAGCATCCCGGCGTAGCGCTCGGAGCTCTCGCGGCAGTCGCGGCCGACGGTGATGCGGCGCTTGCCGCGCGCAAGCAGGTAGGTCCCGATGCCCTTGCCGATCAGCACGACATCGGCATCGTCCATATCCCTTCCGGCAATTCCCCTGATATCGTATTCCCTGAACATCTCCGGGTTCACCGCAACCTCCTTCCGTGTTGGATGCCCGCCTTGGCGACGGTTGAAGTTCTCAGCGCCATGCCACCGCCAGGGCCGCCAGACCCACCGCCCAGCAGTATGGGGCGAAGCGGTGAAGGCGCCCCCGCTGCACCACCCACAGCAGGAGCCGCAACGCCGCGTAGCCGGTGACGGCGGCGGTCGCCCCGCCAAGCAGCATCATCGCGACGGGAACCGAGGCGTCCGCCCGGTAACCTTCCAGCCCCAGGGCCAGCGCCCCGATGATCGCCGGTATCGAGAGCAGAAACGAATAGCGGCCGGCCAGCTCGCGGTCGATCCCCAGGAAAAGTGCCGCACAGATGGTGGAACCGGAGCGCGAGATGCCCGGCAAAATGGCCATCCCCTGGACCAGTCCGATGGTCAGGGCGTCGCGGGTGTGAACCTGGGGCAGCAGCCGGCTGCGCCCTGCCGGACGACGCGTCAGCCAGAGCAAGGTGCCGGTTATCAGCAGCATGGCGCCCACGATTCCCACGGAGCCGAAAATCCGGTCGGCCACCCGGTGAAAGATCAGCCCCAGGAAAGCGGTGGGGATGCTGCCCAAAACGATCAGGGCCACCAGGCGCACGTCCTGGTTTTGCGCGAAAAGCGGCCGCAAACCGCCGGCCGCCTTCAGCAGCCACGGCAGGCGCAGCAGGGTGGTCAGGAGCGAACCCAGCTCGCGGTAAAAAACCAGGCAGATGGCCAGCAGGGTGCCGACGTGCAGGCTGATATCGAAGAGCAGCTCAGGCTCCGTGAAGCCAAAGAGGTTCTGAAACAAGACCAGGTGCCCTGAACTGCTCACCGGCAGAAACTCCGTGAGCCCCTGCACCACCCCCAGCGTGACGGCGTATATCGGTTCCATCGGATGCGCACTTCACCTTTCGATAATATCGTATCTATCGCGTCCCGAACCCGAAACCTTCAGTCCGAATGCCGCGCAACGCTCAAAAAGAGAGCCCGACCGCCGGGAGCCGGCCCCCGCCGGATCACCCCTTGACCACCGCCAGGGGCCGCAGCCGGGCCACCTTGCGCGAAATACCCGAGCCGTGAACCACGTCCACCACCTGATCGATGTCTTTGTAGGCATCGGGCATTTCCTCCCGCAGGGTGGACTTTCCGGTCCAGCGCACCAGGATGCCCCGGTCTTCCAGCTCCCGGTACACGGCCCGCCCCTTGCTGGCCTTGATGGCGGCGTTGCGGCTGAGCACCCGCCCGGCCCCGTGGCAGGTGGAGCCGAAGGTTTCTTCCATGGCCCGCCGGGTGCCGGCCAGGACGTAGGAGGCGGTGCCCATATCCCCGGGGATGATAATGGGTTGGCCCACCGCGCGAAATTCCGGGGCCAGCGAGGGGTGGCCGGGGGGAAAGGCGCGCGTCGCCCCCTTGCGGTGCACGCAGACCACCTGCTGGCGGCCGTCCACGAGATGCTCTTCGCGCTTGGCGATGTTGTGGCAGACGTCGTAGATCAGTTCCATCCCCAGCTCCCGGGGACCGATGCCAAGGACCCGCATGATCACTTCGCGGGCGCGGTGCATCAGAATCTGGCGGTTGACCCAGGCGTAGTTGGCCGCGCAGGCCATGGCCCGCAGATAGCGCTGGCCGGTGGGCGACTGGATCTTGGCGCAGGCCAGCTGGCGGTCCGGCAGCGGGAAATCCAGCTCCTTGAGGTGCCGGGTCATGTCGGCCAGGAAATCGTCGCAGACCTGGTAGCCCAGCCCCCGCGATCCGGTATGCAGCATCAGGGTCAGCTGCCCCTGGAAAAGCCCGAAAGCCCGGGCGGCCGCCTCGTCGAAAATGGCCTCCACGACCCCGACCTCTAAAAAGTGATTGCCGGCGCCCAGGGTGCCCAGCTGATTTTTGCCCCGCTCCAGGGCCCGCTCGCTGAGCAGCCCCGGGTCGGCGTGGGACAGGCAGCCGCCCTCCTCGGTGTGGTCCAGATCGTGCTGGCTGGCGAACCCCTTGCGCAGCGCCCAGCGGAGGCCCTCGGAGAGCACCTTCTTCTCTTCGCGGGTGTCCAGCTTGACGGAGCCGGTGGACCCCACCCCCGAGGGGATGTGCTGGTAGAGGGCATTGACCAAATCCTCCAGCCGCGGCCGCAGGTCTTCGGCGGGCAGCGCGGAGCCCGCCAGGCGCACCCCGCAGTTGATGTCGTAGCCCACCCCGCCGGGGGAGACGACCCCCGTCTCCCAGTCGAAAGCGGCCACCCCGCCGATGGGAAAGCCGTAACCCCAGTGGATGTCGGGCATTGCCAGGGAGGCCTTGACGATGCCGGGCAGCGTGGCGACGTTGGCCACCTGCTGCAGGCTTTCGGCCTGGCCGCTGCCCGTCAGCATCCCGGCGCTGGCGTAAATGATCCCGGGAACCCGCATCAGGCCGGTTTGCGGCAGCTCCCAGCGGAAGTCATCAATTTTTCTGAGATCAGCGGACATGGCCCCTCCTTTCCGCGGCATGCAGCGCCGGGCAAAGCGCCGCAACCGCCGGCGCCCGAACGGGATTTCGCGGGCTTAACCGTAGCGCAGCGCCTCGACCGGCTGCAGCCGCGCGGCCTGCCGGGCCGGGTAGAGGGTGGAGAGAAAACAGATCAGCAGACTGGCGGCCGTCACCGCCAGCACATCGAGGGCCTCCACCCGCACCGGCAGGGTGGTGGTGAAGAAGTAGACATCGCCGGGCAGCTCGATGAACCGGTAGCGCTTGAGCAGCAGACAGAGCAGGAACCCCAGCAGGCCGCCGATCAGGGTGCCGGCCGCGCCGATCACCATTCCCTTGAAGACGAAAATCTTGCGGATGCTGCGGTTGGTGGCCCCCATGGCCTTCAGGATGGCGACATCGCGGGTTTTCTCCATCACCATCATGATCAGGCTGCTGGAGATGTTGAAGGCCGCCACCAGCACGATCAGAATCAGGATAATGAACATCACGGTCTTCTGCAGTTTGAGCATGGCGAAGAGGTTGTGGTTGGTCTGCATCCAGTCGCGCGCCCAGTTGGGGAACCCCAGCGCGCCGTTGACGCGCGCGGCCACCTCGCCCGCCCGGTAGATGTCGTCCACACGCACCTCCAGACCGGTGACCGCATCCCCGATGGCCAGCAGGCGTTGTGCCTCGTCAAGCGCCACGTAGGCCAGGTGGGAGTCGTATTCGTGCATCCCGGACTCGAAGAGGCCGGCCACCACATAGCGGTTCATGGCCGGCACCTGGCCGGCGGCGGCGCCCGAAATGCGGGGGGAGATCAAAAAGACCGCCTCTCCGGGCGCCACCTTGAGATTTTCGGCCAGCAGCCGGCCCAGGATGATGCCGGGCGCGCCGTCCGCGCCGGCCTGGCGCTGGTAGCGCGCCAACTTGGACGGCAGCGAAAGACCATCCACCGTAAGAAGTCCGTGGACCGGGGCATCCGGCGCCATCCCGCGCAAGACCGCGCCGGACATGCCGGCCGCCGAGCGCATCATGGTCTGGGCATAGACGAAGGGGGTTGCCGAGGCGACCCCGTCGATGCCGGCCAGCTTCTCTCCCAGGGCGCGGTAGCCGGTCAGCGGGCCGCCGTGGTGCATCACCAGCACATGGGGTTCGACCGTCAGGATCCGGGACTTGAGATCGGCCTCAAACCCCGCCATGACCGCCAGCACGACGATCAGGGTCATGACCCCCAGGGCGAGTCCGGCCGCGGAGAGCACCGTGATGATGGAGATGAAAGCCTCCCGCTGCCGGATCCGCAGGTAACGCCGGCCGATGAAGCGCTCGAAGGACATCCGGATCAGGGCTCCAGCAGGGCTTTTTGGATC
>JASFIY010000243.1:0-4664 GCA_050122415.1 Desulfobacteraceae bacterium | reverse complement strand
GTTTCCAGCGCCTGATGGGGCTCCACCGCCGCGTACACCCCGAAAAGGCCCGTGTCCTCGTAAGAGGCGGTGTGGGAGTAGACCGAGTAGGCCAGTCCTCTGCGCTCACGGATCTCCTGGAAGAGCCGCGAGCTCATGTTGCCGCCCAGCAGGGAATTGAGCAGCGACAGGGCGAAGCGCTGCTCGGCCTTGAGGGACACCCCCCGGGTGCTGAGGCACAGGTGAACCTGCTCCAGGGCCTTGGTGTGCACCGAAAGCGCCCCGCGTCCGGCGCTGGGGTGGCGCAGCGGCAGGGCGGCCGGTGGCGGCTGGATGGCCGCAAAGGGGCCCCCCAGCAGGTCGGTCAAGCGCTCGTGGTCGATGTTGCCGGCCGCCGCAACCACGATCTGGCCGGGGTGGTAGAAGCGGCGGAAAAAGGTTCTGAGGGCCTCGGCATCGAACGCCCCAACCCCTTCGCGGGTTCCCAAAATCGAGCGTCCCAGCGGGTTGTCGCCCCAGAAGTCGCTGCCTGCCAGGACGTGCACGTACTCCTCGGGGCTGTCCTCGACCATTCCGATCTCCTGGCAGATCACCGGGCGCTCGCGCTCGATTTCCAGCGGGTCGAAGGTGGAGTTCAGGAAGATATCGGAGAGAATCTCGACCATCGTCTCCAGATGGGTATCCACCACCCGTGCATGGTAGCAGGTGGTCTCCATGCTGGTGAAGGCGTTCGTCTGCCCGCCGATGGCATCGAACTCCTTGGCGATCTGAAAAGCCGAGCGCTTTTCGGTGCCCTTGAAAATCATGTGCTCGATAAAATGGGAGAGCCCGTTTTCCGCGGGGGACTCATCGCGGGCGCCCACATTCACCCAAACCCCCATGGAGACCGAGCGCACGTGGGGCATCTTCAGGCTCAAGAGGCGGACGCCGTTGGGCAGGGTGGTCTTTCTAAGCGCCGCTTTCATGCTGTCCTTCCAGCACGGCCTTGTGGCTCAGGCGGATCTTGCCGTCCCGACTGACCTCCAGGACTTTCACCCTGAGGGTGTCGCCCTCCTTGACGATATCGCTCACCTTCTTCACCCGGTGGGTGGCCAGCTGCGAGATGTGGCACAACCCGTCGGTCCCCGGCATGATCTGCACGAAGGCGCCGAAATCGGTGATTTTGACCACGGTGCCATCGTAGATGGCGCCCACCTCGGGATCCATGACGATGTCGTTGACCATTTTCAAGGCGGCGTCGCCATCTTTCTGGGAGGTGGCCGCGATCTTGACGGTCCCCGAATCGTCCACCTCCAGGCGGGTGTTGGTTTCGCTCTGGATCCCGCGGATCACCTTGCCGCCCGGTCCGATCAGCTCGCGGATCTTGTCGGGGTGGATCTTGACGATGTAGACCTTGGGGGCGAAGCTGGAGATCTCCTGGCGCGGCTTGTCCAGCGCGGCCAGCATTTTGTCCAGGATGAAGAGCCGGCCGACACGCGCCTGCTCCAGGGCCTGGGTCAGAATCTCGCGTGAGAGCTCGAGGATCTTGATGTCCATCTGCAGTGCGGTGATCCCCTCGCGGGAGCCGGTGACCTTGAAGTCCATATCCCCGGTGTGGTCCTCGTCGCCGAGGATGTCCGACAGGACGGCCACCTGGTCGCCCTCTTTGACCAGCCCCATGGCGATGCCCGACACCGGCGCCTTGATGGGCACGCCCCCGTCCATCAGGGCCAAGGTGCCGGCACAGACCGTTCCCATGGAGGAGGACCCGTTGGATTCCAGGACCTCGGAAACCAGGCGGATGGTGTAGTCGAAATCCTCCTTGGCCGGGATGATCCGCTCCAGGGCGCGGGTGGAAAGCCCGCCGTGGCCGATGTCCCGCCGGCTGGGGCCCCCGATGCGCTTGACCTCCCCCACCGAGAAGGGCGGGAAGTTGTAGTGCAGCATGAAGGGCCGGAACTCCTCGCCGCTGAGAGTTTCCACGCGCTGCTCGTCGGGGCCGGAGCCCAGCGTCAGGACCCCCAGGACCTGAGTTTCACCGCGGGTGAAAAGCGCGCTGCCGTGAGGCCGCGGCAGGATCCCGACCTCGCAGCTGATCGGGCGGATCTCATCGAACCGGCGGCCGTCGATGCGGCGGCCCTCCTTGAGAATCATCTCCCGGCTGACCCGCTTCTTGAGATCGCTGAAAATCTCGCCGACCACCTTCCTGCGGTCGGCGTAGGCCTCCCCCAGGCGCGCGCTCAGGTCGGCTTTCAGCGCCCGTAAACGGTCCTGGCGCTCCAGCTTGGCGGGAATGCGGAGCCCGGCCTTCAAGTCGTCCAGAATTTCGGCTTCGATCCTGGCGGCCAACGCCTCGTCGCGTTCGCCTTCGGGGATCACCCGTTTGGGCTTGGCGATCTTTTCCCGCAGTTCCTCCTGCATCGCGATCAGGGGCTGCATTTCCTTGTGGCCGAAGAAGATGGCTTCCAGCACATCGGCTTCGCTGACCATCTTGCTGCCGCCCTCGACCATCACCACCCCGGTTTTGGAGCCGGCAAGGATGATGTTGATATCCGAGGTCTCCCATTCCGCGATGGTCGGGTTGACCTTGAAGCGGCCGTCGATGCGGCCCACCCGGACGGAGGCGATCGGGCCGGCGAAGGGGATGTCGGAGATGTGCAGCGCCGCGGAGGCGCCCACCATCGCCAGGACGTCGGGGTCGTTTTCCTGGTCCATGGACAGCACGGTGGCGATGACCTGGGTTTCGAAGCGGTAATTCTTGGGGAAAAGGGGCCGGATGGGGCGGTCGATCAAGCGCGCCGTCAAGGTTTCTTTTTCGCTGGGGCGCCCGATTTCACGCCGGAAATAATTCCCCGGAATGCGGCCCGCGGCGTAGATCTTTTCCTGGTATTCCACCGACAGGGGCAGAAAATCGACTTCCGCCCGTTCCTCGTTGGCGGCCACGACGGTAACCAGCACGATGGTATCGCCGTACTGCACCACCACCGCGCCGGAGGCCTGTTTGGCCACCTTGCCGGCCTGGATGCTGAAGGGCTTGCCGCCGATCTCTGTTTTCAGTAAAACGGTCATCTCTTTCTCTCCTAAAAAAAAGCGTTGTCCAGCCTGCTGCTCTGAAACATTTCAAATACCGCAGATTGGTCGGGTTTGGATGTTGGGGAAAATGCCCAGTGCCCCGGGGGGCATCCGCCCGGTTGCAGCGCGGGCGGAAAAATACGGTTCCTTTTGCTCCGGGCGGTTGGGAGGCTGGATTCGTGGGGTTTCAGAAACCGCGGATCCGACGGGTGCGGTAAAGAAACGTTTCGCGGCTATCCGCACACCAAAGCCGCTGCTCCAGCGGCAGCGGACGGTCGGGCCACCGCTTGCCGGCCCCGCTGACCTCAGCCGGCCTCCTGCTGGCCGAGGATGATGCCTGCCGCAGGCCAGCGACCGGTTAAACACGGGCCGCGCGCCGAGACCTGCAAAAGCGGCGGGCCTTGTGCCACCATCGGTTGCCGTGACAGGGGGGGTCCGCTGGGGTGGGATGGCGAGCGCGCCGAAACGGCGGCGCTGCGACGGCAGGGGGAGGGTTATCGCCGCAACCCTAAAGTGTCGATGATGGCCCGGTAGCGCTTGACATCCTTGTTCTTGACGTAGTTGAGCAGCCGGCGGCGCTGGCCGACGAGCATCAGCAGCCCCCTGCGGGAATGGTGATCTTTCTTGTGCACCTTGAGGTGCTCGGTCAAGTATGAAATGCGATGCGTCAAAAGTCCGATCTGAACTTCCGGTGAACCGGTATCGCTTTCGTGCAGTTTGAATTGATCGATAAGCCCCTTTTTGTCGATAGAAGTCAGTACCACTTTCTTTTGGCCTCCTCTGGTTAAGCGCAACGGTCAATGCCGAAAGGATCGGATCGACCCGGTTTTTTAGCATGGTTCCTCTTTACCCTATAATCCAGCACCTGTCCATAGCTAAACCTCAACAAACACCCGCGGCGCAGGCCTCCGCCGGCATCACGCAAAGATAGGCCCAGTTGCGTGACGGTTCGCGCCAGCGCACCACCGCCAGCAGGCAGCCGGCGGGGGTCAGCAATTTCAGATGGCCGTCGGTCGAGGCCAGCTCCGGCGGAAGTTCGCCTGCCCCCAGCGGGTGCCCGCAGCGGATCTTTCCCACCTGGGCGGTGCTGACCGTGTGCTCCGGCATTCCGCGCAGGGCGGGGGCCATCGGGATGATCCGGCCGGCGGCTGCGCCGGCCGCGGTCAGCGCCCGGAAAGCTGTCAGGCTGACGGCCTCGTCGATGGTGAAACCGCTGCTGCGCAGGCGCCGCAAGTCGGCGAGATGGCCGCCGCAGCCCAGCGCCGCGCCCATGTCGGCGCACAGGGTGCGGATGTAGGTGCCGGCGCTGCATTCCACTTCAAACCGCACCCGCGGGCCGTCGATGCCGGTCAGCGCGATGGAAAAGATCGTCACCGGGCGCGGGGGCTTTTGAACCGGTTGACCGCTGCGGGCCAGTCGGTAAAGCGGCGTGCCCTCGTGTTTCAAGGCCGAGTAAACCGGCGGCTGCTGGGCCAGCCTTCCGGTGAAGCGGTCACAAACGGCGCGAATCGCCTCCCGGGTGACGGCGCCGGCATCGGCCCGCGCGACCACCGCCCCCGTCCGGTCCTGGGTGTCGGTGGCAATCCCCAGAAAAAGGGTGGCGGCGTAGGTTTTACGGCCGCTCAGCAGAAACC
>JASFIY010000242.1:0-4678 GCA_050122415.1 Desulfobacteraceae bacterium | reverse complement strand
GCCGGGCTTCAAAATCCGGAAAATCTCGGATACCACCCGGCGCGGATTTTCCACCGTGCAGAGCACCAGGGTGCCCACCACCGCCGAGACGCTGGCGGTCGCGATGTCCATCCGCTCCCCCCCGACCCCGCGGATCTCCAGCTCGAGCCCATGACGGGCGGCGTTTGCCCGCAGTGCCGGGTGCATCAGGGGGTTGGGCTCGACGGCGATCACGGTGCTTTTCGGTTTGTAGTAGCGCAGGTTGGCTCCCGGCCCGGGCCCGACCTCCACCACCCGCTGCGGCAGGCCACCGAAAATGGCCCGCTTGCGGCCGCCGTAGACGCGGTCCATGAACCCCTCCAGCAGGTCGAGCAACAAGGCGTTGAGCCGCCCCCGGACGGGGTGCTGGTGGGTCGCCATGCCCGGGCTAGTCCAGAAACGGCTTGAGCATGTAGATCAGGTCGCTTTCCCGGGAGGGGTAGGGGCTCATGATGTTCTGCCAGTAGAGCACATCCGCCGCAATGCCGTGGCGCATGGCAAACCCCAGGGTGTTGAGCAGACCGGCGGCGTTGTCCGACAGGATGTGGGCCCCGAGAATTTTCTTGTCCTCCCCCACCAGGATCTTGTAGGCCGCATGCCCCATGCCGATGCGGGTGTAGGTGGGCCAGCCCAGATGCTTGCCGAAGCTTTTGCGGTAAGGGGTTCCGGCCTCTTTCAGCGCCGCTTCGGTCCGCCCCAGCATCCCGCACTGGGGGTAGGTGAAAAGCAGCGCCGGAACGGCCCCGTAGTCGATGGTGGCCGCCGCGCCGCGCCCCAGCGCGGCCAGGATGTTGCGGGCGGCCACATGCGCCTCGTAGTCGGCCACCCGTGCCAGCTGGATGGTGGCGGCGCAGTCGCCCACGGCGAAGACCTTCGGGTTGGCGGTCTGCATGCCGGCGTCGACGGCGATCCCTTTGCTGGAGTAGTTGACGCCGGCGGCCTCCAGGGCGAGGCCTTCCAGCCGCGGGGCGCGCCCCGCGCCGTTGACCACCAGGTCGACCTCGAAAACGCCGTCGGCGGCCGTCGCGACGACGAAGCCCGCGCCCTTTGGGCTGACCGACTGGATCTTGACCCCGGTGAGCAGCCCGATGCCCTCCACCGCCGAGGCTTGCACCAGCAAATCGACCATCTCGGCGTCGAACGGACCCAGCGGCCGCTCGGCGACCTCCAGGATGACGATTTGACGCTCCGGCGGGCCCAGGCGGGCGGCGAAGTGCGCGAACTCAAAGGAAATGAATCCGCCGCCCACGAAAAGGATGCGACCGGGCAGGGTCTTCAGGTCGAGAAAATCGTCGCTGGTGGCAATGTGCTCGGCCCCCGCGATGGGCAGCCGCATGGGCGCCGCACCGGTGGCCAGAATGCAGAAGCGCGGCCGAATTTCGCGACCGTCCACCAGCAGGGTGCGGTCATCCGCGAACTTGGCGGCGCCCTTCAAAAAGTCGATTCCGGCCTTGCCGAAGCCCTTGACGGTCCCTTCCGGAACCTTGGCGGTAAACTGGTTTTTCTGCTCCAGAATGGCGGACCAGTCGACTTCCGGGGCCGCCGCGATCCCCTTTCCCAGCAGGTGCCGGGACTTGGCCATGGTTTCGGTGACCTCGTAGAACCATTTTTTCGCCTGGCAGCCGGCCAGGGCGCAAATCCCCCCCGGGCGGTCGCTTTTTTCAACCACGGCCACCGACAGGCCTTCGGCGCTCAACTCGTAGGCGGCCGTTTGACCGGCGGTTCCGGCGCCGACTATCACGACATCATAATTGTCCATGGTTTTCTCCGCAAAAGGTGATGGCTTGGGGGGTGGCCGGCGGCCGGGCGCAGCCCATCGAAGATCCCGCCGCCGCCGTTTTCAGCCGGGTTTCTTTTCAAACCGCCTGCGACCCGACCACCAGCACCTCGCGCTCCAGATCGACGCCGAAGGTGTCGCGCACCGACCGGCGCACCGCTTCGGAAAGGTCGAAGATTTCGCGGCCGGTGGCGCCACCGCGGTTGACCAGGACCAGGGCCTGGTGCTCGTGGACCGCGGCATTGCCCACGGCCCGGCCCTTCCAGCCGGATTTTTCGATCAGCCAGCCGGCGGCCAGCTTGAAGCCCTTTCCGCCCTGGGGGTAATACGGCAGGTCGGGGAAATCGGACCGCAGCCTGTCCCGCTGTGACTGGTTGACCACCGGGTTTTTGAAGAAGCTGCCGGCGTTTCCCAGCCTGGCGGGATCGGGCAGCTTGGCCTGCCGGATGGCAGCGATCGCCCGGCGCAGGTTCCCGAGGTTCAGGGACCCGATCCGCTCCACGGCCTGCAGTACGCCGGGGTAGTGGGTGACCAGGACGGGCTGCCGGCAGAGCCGGAAAACCACCGCGGTGATGAGGAAGCGGCCCCACCAGGGCCCTTTGAAATGGCTGTAGCGGTAGGCGAAACCGCACGCCTCGGGGCGGATCGTCACCTTGCGGCGCTCGGGAATCGAAATCGCCTCGATCCACTGAATGACTTCCCGAACCTCAACCCCGTAGGCGCCGACGTTCTGGACCACGCTGGCCCCCACGCTGCCCGGAATGCAGGAGAGATTTTCCAGGCCGCCCCAGCCGCTGGCCACCGCCAGGGCCACCAGGTCGTCCCACTTCTCGCCGGCCATGGCCTTTACCAGCACATGCCCCGGACGCGCCTCGAGCACCGCGATTCCCCGCAGAACGGGGTGCAACAGGACGCCGTCGAAATCCCCCACGAAAAGCAGGTTGCTGCCCCCCCCGAGCACCAGCCAGGGCCGGTCGGCGAGGGGCTGGTGGGCGATGAATTCGCAGATTTCTTCTTCGGCCCCAAATCGCACGTAGGTTGCGGCCGAGGCGGGGACCCCGAAGGTCGTCAGCGCCGCCAGGGGCTGGTTTTTACGGATTTCCATGGGACTCCCCGCGGCCTTCCCCCGGCGGATGCTCCGCCCGAAACCCGCAAAGCCGCTCAGCGTTCCAACAACCGCGAGCCGACCGGCCGGGGGTCATTTGAGCATTTTCTTGACCCGCTCGTAGCCCTTTTTGAGCTCCCCGAGGGTGAGTTCCAGGGCCGAGGCGACATTCTGGGCCGACTCGCCGACCACGCCGGCCAGGGTCTTGCTCTGGGCCTTGGCGGCCTGCCATTTCTTCTCCAGCTTCTCCCACTCCTCCTTGGCCTCGGCCTTGCCGAGATGCAGTTTGAGAGCGATCTCATCCCTGCGCCGGGCCAGGTCCTTGAGGATTTCTTCAATTTTCTCTTTGGAGCCGGTCATGCGATGCCTCCTTTGACTGGGGGGAAAACACCTTGGCGCCCACCGCTCTGCTGGAGTAATTGTAAAACAAAATCATCCGCTTCTCAAGGCGCGCCTGCCGGGGGCCGCCCGGAAGGCTCAAAAATGATAGACCAGCCGCAGGTTGAAACGCTCGCCCTCGGGCCGGTTCTCGGCGCTGGTTTCGAAGTAAGAGTTGAAGAACAGGTGTGCGTCCGGGGTGATGTGCCACAGCAGCCCGGGGCCGATGCCGAATACCTGCTCCCGGCTGTCGTCGAGGTCGTCGCCGTCCACTTGGGTGTCGGTCAGCTGCTTGAGGTAATAGCCGTTGATGCCCAGCCGCAGACGCTTGGGCCAGACTTCGAAGGCCGTGGAAAAGTTGGCGTGCACGGCCTGGCCGGCCTGGGTGTCGCCGGCATCGCCGAATCTCCGGTTGGGATCGTTGTTCTTGGCGTTCCAGAGGTAGTGCAGGCGGGTGGAGGCGGTCCAGCGCGGGGTGAGAAAAAGCGTGCCGGCCCAGTAGGGGTTGAAGGAGAAGAAATTGCTGCCTGGGTTGAGCTCGCGGTCTTCGTCGTATTTGCCGGTGGGAAAGATCAGCTGGAATTCCACCCGGTGCATGAAGACCGGGCCCTTGGCGCCCATGACGGGGTCCCACTGCAGAAACGGGCCGACCAGCAGGTCCCCGACGCCGGTGCCGTTGTCTTCGGGCAAGGGGCCGTCGATATCGTAGTCGACGTCCAGACCGACCACGGGAACGATCACATCCAGGCCCCACTTGCCGCCGAAGAGCACCGCCCGGTCCGACTGGTAGATGAGCTGCGTCAGGCTGACCCAGACCTCCAGGTCCTCGTTGGCCTCCGGGGGCAGCAGGCGGTCACCGTCCTGATCGGTGAAGCGGTCGGAGGTAAAGTACTGGACGTATTGGGTCAGATAAACCCCCGGGCCCGCCGGGGGACCCCCGTCCAGGAAACTGGTGAACCCCAGGTTGACCGCGGGCAGATCGTAGGCCCCGGCACCGGCCGCCAAGAGGATCGTCGATGCCGCCAGCGCCACCGATAAAAGTTTGCGAAGTCCCATCGTCAAAGGCTCCTTTCCCGAAGTGATTGAAGCGGTTGCGCATCAAAGTTCGGCACCCGCGCGGGGCCGGGTGAATTTGGGCATGCATTGGGGTCGCGGCATTAAATAATTGCACAATATGGCGCCGGATTGTGGTTCGTCAGCCAGGCACATTCGCCGGCGCATATCAGGATATGTGCCGGTGAATGTAACGCCGGTGACGGGCCAAAAGACAAGCAAGATGTGCAATTATTTCTTGCCGAGACCCTCAGATCTCCAGGAAGCTTTTGAGCTTTCGGCTGCGGGTGGGGTGGCGCAGTTTGCGCAGGGCCTTGGCCTCGATCTGCCGGATGCGCTCGCGGGTC
>JASFIY010000241.1:0-4690 GCA_050122415.1 Desulfobacteraceae bacterium | reverse complement strand
TCCTTCATTCTGGCCGGGTTGATCAGCGAAATCAAGCAGTTGAACCACCGGGGGCTGCCCCTGCTGGGAGATCTGCCCTATCTCGGGCCGCTTTTTCAGCAAATCCAAGATTCGGCCGAAAACCGGGAGCTGGTGATTTTCATCACTCCCTACATCAAGTCGTTGAATCTGGCCGCCGGCACGGGCTCATAGTGCAGAAATTTATAAAGTTGCCGGTTGGTTGGGCCGATTTGGTTTGGTACACGTCAATCGAGACCAACATCAGCCCATCATGGAGGGTTTTTATGCGTACCCCAAGAAAGACCATTGCCGGCCAAGCCGGCTTCACCCTTGTCGAGATCGCCATCGTGATGGTGATCATCGGTCTGCTCATCGGCGGCGTGCTCAAAGGGCAGGCCATGGTTCACAACGCCAAAACCAAGCGGGTGGTCAAGCAGGCCGATGAACTGCGGGCGGCTGTGATGACCTTCTTCGACCGCTACGGGGTCTACCCGGGGGATGAAAACCTGGCCGCGGTCCCCGCCGGCGGGCCGGATCTGGAGGGCAACGGCAACGGTCAGGTCGCCGGCGCCGAGATCTATGAGGTCTTCAACGACCTCGGCATCGACGGTCTGATCAGCGGCACCTACAACGGCACCAGCGATCTTCCCAAGCACACCTTTGGCGGCAACGTCTACCTGAGCCATGTCAACCCGCCGGGCAACACCACCCCGCCGGATCACTATTTTTACTTTCTCAACCTGCCGGGCGAGGTCTGCCAGGAGATCGACAGCAAGTATGACGACGGCAACAGCAATACCGGCAGCATCGTCGGCAGCGCGGCCTACACCTCGGGAACCGCTGTTCCGACCCTCTACATGCGGTTTTAACTCGAATTTGGCAGGATCCGCAAAAGAGGGCAAGCCGCGGCCGCGGCTTTGCCCTCTCCCGCTTTGACGGCCTTTTGCCGGAACCTCCTGCCGGCTTCAAGTCGCGTGCCGTTCATGGAAAAGACGTCATCGCCCCTGCGGGGGCAAAACGGGTTCAGCCTGCTGGAAATCGCCATCGTGATGGTGATCGTCGGCCTTTTGACCGGCGGCGGGGTGTCCCTCATGGGGATGCTGACCGCGCGCAAGGCGCGCGGCGACTGTCAGCAGTACCTGACCCTGGCCAAAAACGCGCTGGTGACCTACGCGGTGGTCAACGGGCGTCTGCCTTGGGCCGACACCGACGGCGACGGTCAGGAAAACAGCTCCGCCGGCGTGGGGACACTGCCCTACCGCGAGCTTCAGATCACCCCCGCGGATTCCTACAAGCGGCCCCTCAAGTATGCCCTCAACAGCAGCCTGGGAAGCGGCCGGGCCGGCAGTTGCAGTGCGCTTCGCAGCGGCCTGAGCGGCAGCCCGCTGGTGGTCGACGCCGACGGCGCGACGGCGGCCTTTGCGGTGGCCGCGGTTTTGATCAGCGCAGGCCCCATGGACGCCGATTCAAACGGCAGCGTGTTCGATGCGGTCGCCGCCGCGCCCCACCGGGGCGACAACGGCGACGGCGCCCCCAACTATCTGCGCCATCCGCCGGCCGGCGGGTTTGACGATCTCACCGCCTATCTCGGCGGGACGGAGCTCTTCGCCGCGGTCTGCGGCCAGGCGGCGCGGCTGACGGTCAGCAACCACTCGGCGGCGCCGGTCTACGTCTACGACCTGACCCGCGCCACCGACGCCGGCATGCTGACCGCCGGGGCCACGGCGGCCTTCGAAATGGTGCCGGGCAGCCGCGTGCGTCTGGGCAGCGCCCCAGGCGGCGTCGGTTCGCTGGTGGGCTCGGCGCCTGCCACCCCCCTGTCCCTTGCCGAGGACCAGCTGGTCATCGTGCCGTGACGCCCCTTGGCCCTGGCCGAATGCATCCTCAATAGGCTTTGCCGAACTCGCCGATGACATCGTAGAGCGGCAGCAGGATCGAGAGCAGAATCAGTCCGAAAATCCCCCCCAAAGCCAGAATCGAAATCGGCTCCAGCGCGTTGACCAAAAGCTGCATCGTGCGTTTGACCTCACCGTTGTAGTAATCCCCCAGTCGTTTGAAGGCCTCTTCCAGGGTGCCGGTGGATTCCCCGTTGCGAATGGCCCCCAGCAGCAGCTGCGGAAACCCGCCTGCGCGCTCGAAGGCCGCCGCCAGGGGCTTTCCGCCCTGGATCTCACGGTAGACCTGGGCCACGCGGTCTTCAACGAAGCGGTTGCCCAGGACGTCGCGGCTGAGGATTTCGAAAATATGGTGGATGTTCAAGCC
This sequence comes from Desulfobacteraceae bacterium, assembly GCA_050122415.1. GTDB lineage: Bacteria > Desulfobacterota > Desulfobacteria > Desulfobacterales > JAABRJ01 > JAABRJ01. The sequence goes on along the minus strand of JASFIY010000241.1, from coordinate 2,428 downwards.
GGCGTGGTACATCGTGGCGAAATGGTGGCTCAGGCGCGCCATGACGATGTTGCGCACGATCGGGCCGGCCAGGGGCAGCCCGAGCAGCAGGCGGTCGATGCAGACGGCACCCCGGGCGCTTTTTCGAACCAGGAAAAAGGCGGCCGTCAGCAGGACCGGTCCGGCGGCCAGCGAAACCCACTGCTGACGCAGAAACGCACTGACCTCCAATACCCAGCGGGTCGCCTGGGGCAGGTGGACCCCCATTTCGGTCAGCACCTGGGCCATTTGGGGCAGGACGTAGCCCACCCACACTCCCAAAACGGCTGTGACCGCGGTCAGCACAAAGGCGGGGTAAACGGTCGCCCGCCGAAGGGTCGCGCGGATGTCCTCCTTCCACTCGCGGAAATCGGCAAGCTCTTTCAGTGCTTTGGGCAGCTCCCCGGTTTTTTCGCCCATGCCCATGACCGCCAGATCCAGCTTGGGGAAGATCCGGCCGAAGCGGGCCGCGGCGGCTTGCAGGCTCTGGCCGCCGGCGATGTTCAGGCGCATTTCGCCGATGATTTTTTTCAGCGCCGGGGAGGGCAGGGTGTTGGCGTTCTCCTCTAAGGCCGCGAGCATCGGCAGTCCCAGCCTCAGCGCCTGGGAAAGGCGGTGGTAGAATTCGATCAGCAGCCGCGGTTTGACCCGTTCGGGTGAGAAGGTCAGGGCCAACCTGGTTTTCCGGGATTGGCGGCAGTCGACCAGGCTCAGGCCCCTGTCCTCCAGGATCTGCGCCACCTCCCCCTCGCTCAAGGCCGTGGCGCTTCCGCGGCGCAATCGGCCGCTGTCGTCGATGGCCCGGTAACGGAAATCAGGCATCGGCCGCCACCCGGAAGACCTCCTCGAGGGTCGTGACCCCCTGGACGGCTTTTTTCAGCGCCTGGCGGTACATCAGGCTCGTCCCGGCTTTGACCGCCGCGTCTTCGATGGTGCTGTGAAGCGCTCCGCCAAAGATCAGTTCGCCGATGGCGCGGTCTACCCGCAGAACTTCATAGATGCCGGTTCGCCCCCGGTATCCCGACTGGTAGCAGCTACCGCAGCCCACCGCCCGGGCCAGCAGGGGCGGGGGCGTGAGGTCTTGGCGCGAGAAGAGCGCCGCCTCCTCGGGGGTTGGGGCCGCACGTTGGACGCAGTGCGGGCAAACCCGCCGCACCAGGCGTTGGGCGACCACCATCGAGAGGGATGCGGTCAGGATGCTGGTGTTGACCCCCAGGTCCAGGAGGCGGTTGATGGCCGAGGCGGCGTCATTGGTGTGCAGCGTGGAGAGCACCAGGTGGCCGGTCAGGGCCGCCTGCAGGGCCAAATCCGCTGTTTCACGGTCGCGGATCTCCCCCACCAGGATCACGTCCGGGTCCTGGCGCATGGCCGAGCGCAGCGCATTGCCGAAGCCCAGGCCGGCCTTGGGGTTGACCGCCGTCTGGCGGATGGTGGGGATGGCGTATTCGATGGGGTCCTCGACGGTCATGACGTTGATGTGCGGGCTGTTGATGGCCATCAGGGCCGTGTAGAGGGTGGTGGTCTTGCCCGAACCGGTGGGGCCGGTGGTCAGAATCAGGCCATAGGGCCGGCGGATGCCCTCCCGGAAACGGGCCAGATCCTCTTCTTCCAGGCCGAGGTTGTTCAGCTCGCCCACCACCTTGTCATACACCAGCAGGCGCATCACCACGGTTTCCCCGAGCTGGGTGGGAAAGGTGGAAACCCGCATGTCGAAAGCGCCGACTTTGCCGCTGTAGCGAATCCGCCCGTCGTGGGGGATGTTGGGGTTGGAGATATCCATGTCGGCCATGATCTTGAAGCGCGTGATCAGGCCCTGCTGAAAGGTTTTGGCAAAGAGATAGGTCTGGTGGAGCACGCCGTCGATGCGGTAGTAGACCCGCACCAGGTTGTTGTCGGGCACCACGTGGATGTCGCTGGCGCCCATGACGTAGCCCTTGTCGATCAGCAGATCGGCCAGGGTGACGATCTGGTTTTCCTCCGCGGCGCGTTCGGAGAGGCCGGCGCGGGTGATGGCCTCGATCTCGTTGTCGATGGTCCGGGCGGTCTGGTAATAGAGCGCGATCGCCCTGGCGATCCAGGCCTTGGGGGCGATGTAGGTGACCACGCGATAGCCGGTCAGGCGCGCCAGCTGGTCGCGCGCGATGACGTCGAAGGGGTTGCTGGTGGCCGCTTTGAGGGTTTGGCCGTCCTTCTCGAAGGGGAAAATGCCGTGGGCGTTGACGAACTCCTGGGGGATTTCGGCCAGCAAGCCCGGATCGATACTGACCCCGTTGGTGTCCAGGATTTGAGCGCCGCTCTGAACGGCGATGGCCATTTGGAGCTGCTCTTCGGTGACCCAGTCCAGCCGCAGGAGAACATCGCCCAGCATGGCGCCGGTTTTGCGGGTCTCCATGAGCGCCATTTCCAGTTG
>JASFIY010000240.1:0-4691 GCA_050122415.1 Desulfobacteraceae bacterium | reverse complement strand
CGGGTAATACCACCACGGCCGGGAAGCTGGCCGTTTTTTTGCGCAAAAGCGGCCGCAAGCCCTACCTCGTGCCGGCGGATGTCTACCGGCCGGCGGCCATCGAGCAGTTGCAGCGGCTGGGGGCGCAGCTGTCGGTGCCGGTTTACCCGGCCCAAACCGACATGAACCCGGTGGATATCTGCCGGGAGGCCCGCACGGCCGCCCACCAGGCCGGGTGCGACACCCTGCTGCTGGACACCGCCGGGCGCCTGCACCTGGACGAGGCCCTGATGGAAGAGCTGCGCCGGATCAAAGCGGCCGCCAGCCCCTCCGATATCCTGCTGGTGGCCGACGCCATGACCGGCCAGGACGCGGTCAACATCGCCGAATCCTTCGACAGCGCGCTGGATATCGGCGGCGTGGTGCTCACCAAGCTGGACGGCGACGCCCGCGGCGGGGCCGCGCTCTCCATCAAGGCGATCACCGGCAAACCGATCAAGTTCGTCGGCGTCGGCGAAAAGCTCGCCCAACTGGAGGCCTTTCACCCCGAACGGCTGGCCTCCAGCATCCTGGGCATGGGGGACCTGCTGACCTTCATCGAGAAGGCCCAGGCGGTCGTGGATGAAAAAAAAGCGGCCGAACTCGAAAAGAAGCTCCGCAAAAACCAGTTCACCCTGGAGGATTTTCGCGACCAGATGGTGCAGATCCGCAAGATGGGCTCCGTCAAGGACCTGCTGGGCATGATCCCCGGGATCAGCAAAAGCAAGCAGTTCAAGAATCTCCAGGTGGACGACCGCGAACTGGTGAGGATCGAGGCGATCATCAATTCGATGACCGCCCAGGAGCGGCTGCAGCACACGATTATCAACGGCAGCCGGCGCAAACGGATCGCCAGGGGCAGCGGCACCCGGGTGCAGGACGTCAACCAATTGCTCAAAAACTATACCCAAGTCATGAAGATGATGAAGCAAATCAACAAAGGCGGCCTGCGCAACCTGGGGCGCGGCATGCTGCCGTTCTAAGGAGAGATTAAATGCCAGTAAAGATCAGATTGGCCAGACACGGCGCCAAGAAGAAACCCTTTTACCGTATTGTGGTCGCCAATTCCGAAGCCCGGCGCGACGGCCGCTTCCTGGAAGTCGTGGGCACCTACAACCCCCTGCCGGATCCGGCGCAGGTGACCTTCAAAAATGAGCGCGTCCAGTACTGGATGAGCCAGGGGGCGATTCCCACCCCGACGGTAAAAAACCTTTTGAAAAAAGAAGGGATTTTTGCTAATTTGCTTTAGCATGGGGCTGCTTTTTCAAGCTACATTTCCTCTAATTCGCAGACCAGCAAAGGAGGCGGCGCTATGAAAGAGCTCATCAAGTATATCGCTCAAGCACTGGTTGACCATCCCGAGGAAGTGTCGGTTGCAGAAGTAGAGGGAAATCAGACCTCGGTCCTGGAACTCAAGGTGGCCAAGGAGGATCTTGGCAAGGTGATCGGCAAACAGGGGCGGACGGCCCGTGCCATGCGAACCATTTTGAGCGCCGCTTCCGCCAAGGTCAAAAAGCGGACCGTCCTGGAGATCATTGAGTAGCCCGCGCAACATGGCCGAAGCCGGCGAGCTTTTGATCGGTGAAATTGTCGGCGTCCACGGAATCCACGGCAACCTCAAGGTGCGCTCCTACGCCGAGAGCGACGCGTTGTTCGCGCCCCAGCTGCCCCTTGCGGTCCAACCGCCCCGCGGCGAAAAAACCGTCCACCGGGTCAAATCGGTGCAGGCCCATGGGCAGGGGCTGCTGATGGCTTTCGAGGGCGTCGACTCCCGCGGCCAGGCCGAGGCCCTGCGGGGGGCGGCGCTTTACATCCGGAAAAGCCTCCTGGCCGAACCCCGGGACGGGGCCTTTTTTTGGTACGAACTGATCGGTCTGCGTGTTCTCACGATGGAAGATCAATACATTGGAAAGCTGGCAGCCGTTTTTCAGACCGGCAGCAACGACGTCTATGTGGTCCGCAATCCGGGCGGCGAGCGGACGGAGATCCTGCTGCCGGCCATCGACGCGGTGATTCGGGAGATCGATATCCATGCCGGCTTCATGCGGGTGCGCCTCCTGGAAGGGCTATGACAGGGGGCCATGCGGTTTGCCGTTCTGACGATTTTTCCGGATATGGTGGCGGCCTTTTGCGGGCATGGGGTTATCCGCAGGGCCATCGAGCAGCATAAAATCAGCGTCGATTGTATCGATATTCGCGCGTTTGCCAAAGGCCGGCACCGGGTAACCGATGACCGGCCTTATGGCGGGGGCTGCGGCATGGTGATGAAGCCCGAGCCGCTGGCCGCCGCCATCCGGGCCGCCAAAAGCAGGGTCCCAAACGCCGCCACGGTTTTGCTGACCCCCCAGGGGCGGCCGTTCACCCAGCGGCTGGCCCAGGAGCTGGCCGTCTGCGAGGGCCTCACCCTGGTCTGCGGGCGCTACGAGGGGGTCGATGAGCGCATCTGCGGCGGCTTCATCGATCACGAGATCTCCATCGGCGACTACGTCCTGACCGGCGGGGAACTGGCCGCGATGGTGGTCGTCGATGCGGTGGCGCGCCTGATTCCGGGTGTCCTGGGAGGGGCCGACTCCGCGGACCAGGACTCTTTCACCGGGGACCTGCTGGAGCACGGCCACTTCACCCGGCCCCCGGAGTTCGAGGGCGAGCCGGTCCCGGAGGTTCTGCTCTCGGGCAACCACGAGGAAATTCGCCGCTGGCGGCTTGAGGCCTCCCTGGTGCGGACGGTCTTGAAGCGTCCGGACCTGCTCGCCGGGCGGGACTGCAGCGCCGAGGAGATCGCCATTCTCAAGCGCTGGCAGCGGACGGTGGGAAAGATCATCGATGCCCAATCTCTACGTGGCGCTGGTGCACCACCCGGTGGTCAATAAAGACGGCGAGCCGATCGCCGCGGCGGTGACCAACCTGGACCTGCACGACATCGCCCGGACCGCCAAGACATACGGTGTCAAAGGGTTTTACGTCACGACGCCGCTGGCCGACCAGCAGCACCTGGTGCGGCGAATCACCGCCCACTGGCTGGAGGGCCCCGGCGGGCGCCGAAACCCCAAGCGCCGGGAGGCCCTGGCGCTGATCCGGCTGGCCGACGGCCTGGAGCCGGCCCTGGCCGAGATCGGTCGGGAGGAGGGACGGCCCCCGCAGACGGTGGCCACCGGCGCCCGCCGCCGGCCCGGCAGCATCGGTTTCGGCGAGCTGCGCAGGCGGCTGGCGCAGGGAGACCCCCACGTGCTGGTCCTGGGAACGGCCTGGGGGCTGGCGCCGGCCGTATTCGAAGCGGTCGATACGGTGCTGGAGCCCGTTAAGGGGCCCGGCCCCTACAACCACCTTCCGGTCCGGGCGGCGGCGGCGGTGATCCTGGACCGCCTGCTGGGCTGCCGGGCGGGATTAGAATTGTAAACCGATCAACCGACGGTCCCGATCAGGGATTCACCCGTCGGGACAAGCTTATCTGGGAGACGACGATGGAACCAATCAAGCAGCTGGAAAGAGAAATGATCCGCCTCGACCTGCCGGCCTTTGCCCCCGGCGACACGGTCAAGGTGCACGTCAAAATCAAGGAAGGTGAAAAGGAGCGCATCCAGGTCTTTCAGGGCGTGGTCATCAGCAAGCGCAAGGGCGGGATCAACGCGTCTTTCACCGTCCGCAAGGTGTCCTACGGCATCGGGGTGGAGCGGGTCTTTCCGCTGCACTCGCCGATCATCGACAAGGTGGAGGTGGTCACCCTGGGCCGGGTGCGGCGCGCCAAGATCTACTACCTGCGCAACCTCAGGGGCAAGGCCGCCCGGATCCGCGAACGGCGTCTGAACTAGGGCCGATCATGACCGCGCCCGCCGACGCCGATCCTCTCTGGAAGTTCGAACGCGGCGTTTACGGCCGCGGGCACGACCGCATTGCCGGGGTCGACGAGGCCGGCCGGGGCCCCCTGGCCGGCCCGGTCGTTTCGGCCGCGGTGATTCTGGATCGCCACGTCCCCATCGCCGGTCTGGCCGACTCCAAGACCCTCAGCCCCCGCAAGCGCGAAGGGCTCTTCGCGGAAATCTACGCCCGCGCCGTGGCCGTGGGGATCGGGATCGTGGATGCCGTCGAGATCGACCGCATCAACATCCTGCAGGCCTCCCTGCGGGCCATGGCCATGGCCGTGGCCAATTTACACCCCCGCCCGGACTGGCTCCTGATCGACGGCCCGTTCGGGATCCCGGCCGGACTGCCCCAAACCCCCATCCCCAAGGGCGACGGCCTGAGCGCCTCCATCGCGGCGGCCTCGATCGTCGCCAAGGTCAGCCGGGACCGCCTGATGGCCCGCTACCACGAAGACTACCCCCAGTACGGCTTCCCCCGCCACAAAGGCTACCCTACCCGGGCCCATCGCGACGCCCTGCGGCAGCACGGCTGCTGCCCCATCCACAGACGGACCTTCAACGGGGTCCGGCCCTTTGCCGGGGCGCCAGTCCAACCTGGCGGGGGGCCATGAAGGCGGCCGGCAGGCATCAGGCCGACGGTCACCGGCGGGAGGGCGCCCCATGCTGAATCCCCGCCAGCAGTACGGGCAGAAATCCGAAGCCCTGGCCGTCCGGCATCTGAAAAAGAGCGGCTACCGGATCCTGGAGCAGAACTACCGCACCCCCGCCGGCGAGATCGACATCATCGCCCAGGACGGCCGGACCCTGGTGTTC
>JASFIY010000239.1:0-4696 GCA_050122415.1 Desulfobacteraceae bacterium | reverse complement strand
CTGCGGGCGGATTACCGCGGGGCCGGCCGGATTTCCAAATATCAGACCATGAGCCTGGTGGCCGCCGGCGCCGCCGTGCCCTTCGCCCTCCTGTGCCCGCCGTCGGTTGCGGCGGTGGACATCCTGGCCGGGCTGCGGAGCCTCTGGCGGCCCGGGATCCTGGTTTTTCTGCAGGGGCTGTGGCTGTTTGCGTTTTTTTACACCGGCCGAAGCCAGGTGACCGGCGCCAGGATTCACTTCCACGTTCTTCAGGACCGTATCTGAGGCCCGCCCCGGAATGTCAACCGCCGATTTCATCGCCGCCTACGGTTATGCCGCCGTCTTTTTCGGGGCGCTCGTCGAGGGGGAAGCCGTCCTGATCGTGGCGGTGATGCTGGCCCGTCAGGGCTGCCTGGAGCTTTCCGCCGTGTTGGTGGCCGCCGTGCTGGGCGCCTTTTGCGGCGATCTGTTGCTCTTTGGCCTGGGCCGTTTGGGCGGACAGGCGTTGCTGGCGCGCCGGCCCCGGTGGCAGGCCCGCCTGCGGCGGGCGCAAGGCCTTGAGCAGCGCTGCCGTCTGCCGCTGATCGTGGGGTTCCGCTTCCTGTACGGGCTGCGGACGGTGATCCCGCTGGCCATCGGCATGGGTCCCATCGGCGGACTGCGCTTTCTGCTGCTGGATGCCGTGGGCGTCCTGATCTGGGCGGGTCTTACGGCGGCGGCCGGCGTCCTGCTGGCGGACGTTTGGTCGGGCCACATGGCGACCCTGCCCCTCGGTCGCTGGGCGCTGCCGGCGACCGTGCCCGTCGCCCTGGGCGTCTGGTGGGCGTTGCGCCGGCGTCCCAAGACCGGCCGCCAAAAAGCCCCGATTTCCCCGCTGCGCCCTCCATTGGGTTCCTTTCCCGGAACCCCTCCCCAGAGCTGAAAACCCCAGCTGCCCCCCCAGCACAGAGCTTGATCCCGTCGCCGGTCTCATGTATGAAAAGATAATTGCTGGCCGATTCCTCGATGGGCTTCCGCCGCTTGCGGGCGCCCCCAACACTTTCCGCATCGATCCACCGCTGAAAGCGTCGCCATGGGCAACTACTGCCTGGTGTTTCAACTCCAGAACCCCGAACACCTGCTGGCGGTTTTCGGGGAGAACCTGATGGCAGCCGTTGAGCGCGATCTGACGCGGGATTTTGCGGAACTGGCCCAGCGTTTGCTGGAGCGCCACACCCCCCTGGGCGTTATCCGAGCTCCGGCCCGCGGCCTCTGGTACCAGACCTTTTCGCTGAAGCGCCCGGCCTGGCCGGGTTCAGACCGGGAGCAGCGCCGGAGCCTGGCTGCCGCCGCCGGGGCGTTGGTCCGGGAGGCGCTCTTGAAGAATTTCGGGCCGGCCACCGGCAGCCGCTTGCGGGTCAAGACGGCGATCCTGCCCCTGCCGGAGGAGGAAATGCCGGCAGCGGTTTTTAACCGGCTGATACCCCGGCTGCTGGCGGAGGCCCCCGACCAGCGCCCCCGAGAGGGATTTCCCAGCCGGTCGGAACTTCAGAATCTGATCGCCGACGATCGGCTGCTGACTTACCTGCAGCCGGTTTACGCCCTTTTCCCGGAAAAGATCATCGGCTTCGAAGCCCTGGTCCGGGGCCCCCAGGACAGCCGGGTTCACGACGCCGCCGATCTGCTGGGGGCAGCCTCCCGGGTGGGTCTGGGGGAGCTGCTGGAGATGAGCTGTGTGGGCCGGGCGCTGGGCTGGGGGCTCAAACTGCCGCCGCCCCTGTGGATCTTCATCAACATCTCGCCGGCCCTGATCCGGCACCCCGATTTCTTCCGCCTGGTCACCCACCGCGACTTCCGTGCCCTCCGCTCCCGGGTGGTGCTGGAGTTTACCGAGCACCTGCCGCTGGAAGAGATCGACACCCTCCAGGGGGCCCTCAAGGAACTCAAGGAACTGGGGTTTCGTCTGGCGCTGGACGACACCGGCTGCGGCTTTTTCGACCTTCAGACCGCCAGGACCCTCAGGCCCCAAATCGTCAAGCTGTGCATCACCGTGACCAGCCGGGTGGGACGCCAGCTGGGCATGGAACAGGAGATCCGCCGCACGGCGGAGGTCATCGCGGGGCTCGGCGGCCGGCTGCTGGCCGAGGGGGTCGAGCGCCGGCAGCAGGCCGAGATTCTGCGCCTAAGCGGGGTGAGCCTGGTTCAGGGATTCCTCTACGGCCGGCCCGGCCCGGCCGCGGACTGGGTCGAGACCCTGGAGGCCCTGGAAACCAGCGCCACCGAAGGCTGAGCCTCCGCGGGGGCCGGGTAGTTTCTTCTCGACCGTTTAGGGCAGCCGCCCAATCGAATTTTTCGACACAGACCGCCATGCACGCCAGCCGCACCATTCTGCACCTGGACATGGACGCCTTTTTTGCCGCCGTCGAGCAGCGCGACAACCCCGCCCTGCAGGGCCGGGCGGTCATCGTCGGCGGCCTTTCGGAGCGTGCGGTGGTGACCACCGCCAGCTACGAGGCCCGCCGCTACGGCGTGCACTCGGCTATGCCGATGTTCCAGGCCCGCCGCAAATGCCCCCAGGCCGTCATCGTCGTGCCCCGCCGGGAGCGCTACCGGGAAGTGTCGCGGACCGTCATGGGTCTTCTCAGGGAGTTCACGCCGCTGGTGGCGCCGGTCTCCATCGACGAGGCCTATCTGGACGTCACCGGCTGCGAGCGGCTCTTCGGGCCCCCGCCGCTTCTGGCCCAAAGGATCAAGGCCCGCATCCGCGAGACCGTCTCCCTGACCTGCTCCATCGGGATCGCGCCCAACCGCTTCCTGGCCAAGATCGCCTCGGATATGGACAAGCCCGATGGGTTGACCCGGATCGCCGCCGAAGAGGTGCTCGCCTTTACCGCGGCCCTCCCGGTGGGCAAGGTTCCGGGGGTCGGGCCGGCCACCCTGGAGACCCTGCAGCGGCTGGGGATCCGGACCCTCGGGGAGCTGCGCAAATTCCCCGACGGCCCTCTGGAGCGGCGCCTGGGGCGCTTCGGGCGGCGCCTCAAGTCGCTGGCCTTCGGCCTGGACCCCACCCCGGTGGTGCCTTTTACACCCGCCAAATCGGTCAGCAGCGAGGAGACCCTGGCCGCGGACACCGCCGACCAGGCCCTGTTGCGGAACCAATTGCTGGCGCAGGCCGAAACCGTCGGGGCGCAGCTGCGCAAGATGGGCATGCGGGCGAGAACCATCACCCTCAAGCTCAAGTATGCCGATTTCAGCCAGATCACCCGCAGTCTGACCCTGCCGGGTGCCACCCAGGCGGCCGACACCATTTTCGGGGCCGCCGTGAACCTCCTGCAGACCCAGCCTCTCACGCGCAAGGTGCGCCTGATCGGGGTCGGCGCATCCCATTTCCTGCCGCAGTCCGCGCCTTCCCAAATGACGCTCTTCGACGACGGCCCCGACCGCAACGCCGACTGGGAAAAGGTCGACCAGACCGTGGACGCCATCAGCCGCAAGTTCGGCCGGGGAAAGGTCCGCAAGGCATCCCTTTAAGGGTCGCGGCAATAAATAATTGCACAATATGGCGCCGGATTTTGGTTCGTCACCCAGGCACATTCGCCGGCGCATATCGGGATATGTGCCGGTGAATGTAACGCCGGTGACGGGCCAAAAGACAAGCTAGATGTGCAATTATTTCTTGCCGAGACTCTAAAATCGGCGGCCGCCCCGGCGTGGGGGCCCACCTGCCCGGTGACTTGACAGCCGATCGGGTGATGCTACCTTGAAACTGTGGTCTGTAAAGGCTTGGGGGTATAATTTTCAGCGACGGCCGGTCCCGCCGGCCGGGGAGGCTGCCGTGAGGAGAACTGGGTTGTGGACGGTTTTTTGGTTGGTGCTGGTAATCGGGGTGGTCGGCTGTGCCGGCGAGCGGGGCGGGGCTGGCGCGCCGGATATCGCCCGGGAGGTGGCCGCGGCTTACGGCGTGCAGGAATTTCACCGGGTCGAGGCCCTGCGCTTCACCTTCAACGCCCTGATCGGCGAGAAAACCGTTCGCCGCGCCTGGCAGTGGGAGCCCAAGGGCGACCGGGTGACCTTTTTTGGCGCCGACGGGCCGGTCAGCTTCGAGCGCGGGGCGCTGTCGGACGCCTCCAGCGAAGCGCTGCGCAAGCTGGATGCGGCTTTCATCAACGACCAGTACTGGCTGCTCTTTCCGCTGCACCTGGTCTGGGACGCGGATCTCAGCGTGGCGGATATCGGCCTTCACCCGCTGCCCCTGGGCGGCGGCAGCGCCCGGCGCCTGGTGGTGACCTACCCGCCCTCGATTGGCTACACGCCGGGGGATGTCTACGAGCTGTTTGTGGGCGAGGATAACCGCATCCGCCAGTGGGTCTACCGCCGCGGCGGCTCCCCCGAGCCCACCCGCACGGCCACCTGGGAGGACCACCGGAGCCTCGGGCCCCTGGTGCTCTCCCTGGATCACAAGGTGCCCGACGGCACCTTCCGGGTGTGGTTCAGCGATGTGGCGCTGCGCCTGGCGGGCAGCCCCGACTGGTTGAGGCCCTGACGAACCCGGCTCCGGCAAGGCAGGATGCGACCGTTTAGGAGAAGCCGTTTGGGCGCCCGAGGTTGATGCCGATGGCCTCGGCGCAGTGGATCAGCTGGGAGGTGATCGGAACCGTGCGGCACTTTCCGGCAATCTCCGAGAGCGGCACCAGAACGATCTCCGGGGTGCGCAGGGCCACCATGTTGCCGAATTCGC
>JASFIY010000238.1:0-4702 GCA_050122415.1 Desulfobacteraceae bacterium | reverse complement strand
CCCAAGGCGAGGAGGCCCTGATCAGCGAGGGTCTGCAGGCCGGGCAGCAGGTGATCGTCACCCGCCTGGTGGACCCCCTGGAGAATTCGCTGCTGACCATCGAAACCGGCGGGGACTCCTGAGACCTCGCCGCTTTGCGGCGCTGGCGGTCCGATTTGGCCGCGGCGCCCGGATATTTGAGCCCGGCCCATGAAACAGCTGCTCACCGCCTTCGCCAAAAACACCGTCTTCGCCAACATCAGCCTGATCATGATCCTCGTGGCCGGGGCGCTGGCCGCGGCCAGCATGATCCGTGAGAATTTTCCGGAGTTTTCCCTGGACATCATCACCGTCTCGGTGGCCTACCCCGGGGCCGACCCCGAGGAGGTGGAGGAGGGCGTCAGCCGCAAGATCGAGGAAGCCCTGGAGGGCATTGAAGGCATCAAGCAGGTCACCACCCATTCAAAGGAAAATGCCGCCGCCGCCACCATCGAGGTCAAAGAGGGCTACCCGGTCTCCGAGGTGCTCGACCGGGTGCGCTCCCAGATCGACGCCATATCCACGTTTCCGGTGGATGCCGAAGCTCCCGTGATCACCGAATTGACCTTGAAGGACCCCGTGGTCCTGCTCTACCTGTCCGGTGGGATGGACGAAAGGCGCCTCAAGGAGTGGTCGGAGCGCATCAAGGACGACCTCCAGCAGCTGCCTGACATCACCCAGGTGAGCGTTTTCGGCACCCGCGACTACGAGATCGCCGTCGAGGTCAGCGAAGAGCGGCTGCGGGAATACGGCCTGACCTTTGACCAAGTGACCCGCGCGGTGCGGCGCAGCAACCTCAACCTGGCCGGCGGCACCCTGCGCACCCGCGGTGAGGAAATTCGTCTGCGGACCCTGGGCCGCAAGTACACCGGGGCTGAAATGGCCAAGATCGTTGTGCTGGCCGATCCCGACGGCAATATCATCACCCTGGACCGGATCGCCCGGATCAGCGACGGCTTTTCCGAGGACCCCATCCAGGCCTTCATCAACGGCGAGCCCGCGGTGATGCTGATCGTTTACAAGACCCGCGCCGAGGACAGTCTGGCGATCTCCCGGGCCGTCCAGCGCTTCGTGGCCGAGGCCGGCGCGCGCCTGCCCGCGGGCGCCAAACTCGCCGTTCTCTACGACAACACCGAAATGCTGCGGTCCCGCATCAACCTGCTGGTTAAAAACGGGATCATCGGCCTGGCGATCGTCTTCACCCTGCTGTGGATGTTCCTCAACGCCCGGCTCAGCCTGTGGGCCGGGATGGGGATTCCGATTTCGGTGGCCGGGGCCCTGGTGCTTCTCTGGGCGTTGGGGGGCAGCCTCAACATGATCTCGCTCTTCGCATTCATCATGGTGCTGGGAATCGTCGTGGACGATGCGATCGTGGTCGGCGAGGCCATCTACTTTCACCGCAAGGCGGGCCAGCCGCCCCTGGCGGCGGCCGTCGCGGGGGTGGGGGAGGTCGGAATGCCAGTGATCGCCGCGGTGACGACCACCATGGTCGCCTTCCTCCCGCTGATCTTCGTGGGCGGCATCATGGGCAAGTTCATCGCCGTATTGCCGACGGTGGTGATCGCCTGTCTGGCGGTGTCCCTGCTGGAATGCCTTTTCCTGCTGCCGGCGCACCTCAGCCACCTGCCCGATCTGAACCGTCCCGAGGCGGCCAAGGACCGTCTGACCCGCCGCCTGGAAGCGGTCCAGCGGGTGACCCAAACGGGAATGGCCTGGTGCGTCGACCGGCTTTACCTGCCCCTCCTGAACCGGGCCCTGACCTGGCGCTACGTCTCCTTCTGCATCGCCCTCAGCGTGCTGATGATCACCGCCGGCCTGGTGGAGGGCGGCCTGCTGAAGTTCGAGGTTTTTCCCGAAATCGACGGGTTCGTGGTCACCGCCACCGTCGAGATGCCCGAAGGCACGCCCCCGGCGGTCACCCGCGAAGCCCTCGGGCGGGTGGAGGCGGGCCTGCTGCGGCTGGCGGCGCGCACCGGGACCCGCTCGGGAGATCCGCTGGTGGCCGACCGGCTGACCCTGATCGGCCAGACCCTGGAGGACCCGCCACGCTCCGGCCCCCACCTGGGATCGGCCCAGGCGATCTTTCTGGATTCCGAAAGGCGCGGGATCCACTCCAGGGACCTCATGGTGGCCTGGGAACGGGAGGTCGGACCAATAGCCGGCATCAAATCCCTCTCCTTTGCCGGCATGGCGGCGGGGCCGCCCGGGGCGCCGATCGAGGTCTGGCTGCAGGGCAGCCGCATGCCGGACATTCTGGCTGCGGCGGATGCTTTGATGGCGCGCCTGCGCCAGTTCGACGGGGTCTATCAAATCCGTTCGGATTTCTCGGCCGGCAAGAACGAGATGCGCCTGCGGCTCAAACCCGAGGCCACCGTTCTGGGGCTCACCGTGGATGACCTCGCCGGCCAGGTTTATGCCGGCTACTACGGCGAAGAGGCCCTGCGGCTGCAGCGCGGCCGCGACGACATCCGCGTCAAGGTCCGCTACCCTGAGGGCGAACGGCGGCGCCTGGCGGATATCGAGCAGATCCGGATCCGCACCGCCGGCGGCCGCGAGGTGCCCCTGCGCTCGGTGGCCGAGGTGCGCTTTTCCCCCGGCTATGCCACCATCACCCGCACCGACGGGATGCGGCGGGTGGCGGTGAGCGCCGGGGTGGACACCGACCGGGCCAATGCCAACGAAATCTTCGCCGAACTGGGGGCCGGCTTCTTCCCCGAACTGATGCAGCGCTACCCCAGCGTGCGGGTGGCCCTGCAGGGGGAGCAGAAAAAAATGCGCGAGTCCTTCAGCTCCCTCTACATCGGGTTTCCCCTGGCGGTGTTCGGGATCTTCGTGATCGTGGCCACGATTTTTCGCTCCTACCTGCAGCCCTTCGTGATCCTGTTTGCGATCCCCTTCGGTATCATCGGAGCGGTCTGCGGGCACCTGCTGCTGGGCTACGACCTTTCCATCATGAGCATCTTCGGCATGGTGGCCCTGACCGGGGTGGTGGTCAACGACGCCATCGTGCTGATCGAACGCGTCAACACCAACCTGTCCGAGGGCATGCCCTTTTTGGAGGCCATCGTCCAGGGGGGGCGGCGGCGTTTCCGGGCGATCATCCTGACCACGGTCTCCACCATCGGCGGTCTGGCGCCGATAATTCTGGAAACCGACTTCCAGGCCAAGTTCCTGATCCCCATGGCGCTTTCGATCGCTGCGGGGGTCGCCTTTGCAACCTTGCTGACCTTGGTGCTGATCCCCAGTCTGCTGGTGATCCTCAACGACCTGCGGCGGCTGCCGCCCCGGCTGCTGACCGGCGCCTGGCCTCCGCGCGAAGCGGTCGAGCCCGCCGCCCGCCGCGTGGTGGCGGAGGTGCCGGGTCTGCGGCCCGTCGGCTCGGCTGCGGACGGCAGCGCGGCGGCAGCGGGGACATCGCCTGACCGCGGCCAGGGGCTGCCGACCGGGGAAGCGGCCGCGCACAAAAAGGAAGGAGTGGATGCGAAACGCTGAACGCTTGAACCTGAAGGGGTGTTGGTGGGGGGCGCTGGCGGCGTGGCTGGTGCTTGCCGGTGGTTCGGCGGGTGCGGCTGAAATCGGCCAGGCCGCTGCCGGCAGGGCGGCCCTGGCCGGCTTGGAGGTGCTGGATCTGGCCGCCGCCAAGCGGATCGCCGTGGCCAGCAGCCCGAATCTGGCCGCGGCCGTGGAACGCGTGCGCCAGGCCGAGGAGCGGGTCCGCCAGGCACGGGCGGCTTACTGGCCTTTTGTGGATGCCGGGGGCTCGGCCGTGCGCACCGAACTCTCCAACAATGCCGCCCGCTCCCAACTGACGGTGGACCGCAGTTTCAACCGGACGGCCACTTCGGCGGACCCGGAGACCCTTTATCGGGCCGACCTCGCCGCCGGCTGGACGATCTTCGACGGCTTCCGGCGCTGGTTTGAAAACGCCCGTGCAGGCTTCGGCGAGCTGGAAAGCCGCTCGGCGCTGGACGAGGCCCGGCGTCTGCTGTTGCTTTCGGTGGCCGACGGCTATTACGTGGCCCAATTGGCCCGGGAAGACCTCAGCATCGCGCGCGCCGACGAGGCCTTCAACCTGCGCCAGAGCGAGGAGGCCCAGGCCCGCCGGCGGGCGGGCAGCGGGTCGCTGAGCGACGTGCTCAACTTCGAGGTCCAGGTCAACGCCGCCCGCTCGGCCATCAACGATGCCGAGCGCCAGTACGCCGTGGCCCGCATCGGGTTGGCGGCGTTGATGGGGCTGCCGGAGGCGATGATTCCGGAAACCCTGGAGCTGGCCACCCTTCCCATCGAAAGCGCCTCGGACCTGGCGCTGCCCGAAGCCGAACCCCTGGTCAGCTTTGCCGAAAACCACCGCCCGGACCTGATGGAAAACCGCTACCGGCTCCAACAGGCCGCGGCGGGCATCGGGGTTGCGCGCTCCGATTTTTTCCCCGGCCTGTCACTCCAGGGCGCCCTGGACGGTTTGCGGGAAGGCAACGGGCGCTTTGAGGGCGACGACTTCGGCAATTCCATCGGTGTTTACATGACCTACAACCTGTTTGCCGGCGGCGCCACCCGCGCCCGGGTGGCCGAGGCCCGCGCCGGCGCCCGCGAGGCCGAGCGCAGCCTGGCTGCGCAGCGGATCACGGTGGTCTCGGAGGTGCGCGAAGCACTCGCCAACCTGCAGGCCTCCCAGCGGGAGCTGCGC